>JASHQK010000585.1 GCA_030039195.1 Candidatus Sulfotelmatobacter sp. | reverse complement strand
GTGATTTCACCTTTCCTCGCGAACGTCTACCTGCACTACAGTTTCGATCTCTGGGTAAACGTCTGGCGCAAGAAGTGGGCGCAAGGCGAGGTGGTGGTCGTCCGCTACGCGGACGATACAATCGTTGGATTTCAGCACAAGACGGACGCCGATCGCTTCCTAGAAAATCTACGGGAGCGATTGGCCAAGTTTGGACTGGAACTCCACCCAGACAAGACGCGCCGGATCGAGTTCGGGCGGTATGCTGAACAGAACCGGAAACGTAGAGGCGAAGGCAAACCCGAGACGTTCGACTTTCTAGGCTTCACGCATATCAGCGGGAAGAATAGTCTGGGGCGATTCATGGTGCGGCGCGCGACGATCCGCAAGCGTATGCGAGCGAAGCTACGAGTGATACAGCAACAGCTTCAACAGCGCAGGCATGATCCCGTGCCCGACACCGGCCAATGGCTCCGCTCGGTCGTCCAAGGGTACTTCAACTACTATGCGGTACCGGGCAACCTCACGAGCCTGGGCATCTTCCGAGCGCGAGTCATAGCCTACTGGTGGCGCGCCCTACGCCGCCGTAGTCAGAAACGCTCGGTCTCGTGGACGCGCATTTTATCCTTAGCTCAGCGCTGGCTTCCCACACCGCGTATGCTTCATCCGTTTGCTGATGCTCGTTTTGCCGCGGCACATCTGAGATAAGAACCGGATGCGCTAACAAGCGCTCGTCCGGGTCCGAGGAGGGGGTCGCGAGCAATCACGATCCCTACTCCGATCGCTAACTACCGTCGGGCCTCAGTGAAAGGCAGCCTCGCGGGTTGAGGGGAATCGAACATCCACATTTACGAGGTTAGGCTAATTAACCGTTATCCCCCCCAAAAAAACGGGCGGACGAACCGCCCGAAGCTCATCGTGCGAACCTACGAAACCCTCTAGAACTGATTAGCAAGAAACTCTGCAAAGTTCGCGACATCCATCGTGCCAAATCCTACTCCGAGATTGTAGCCGTTGCTTCCGTAGTAGAACCAGTTGTCGCCGTACGGTATCGCATGGATAGGAGGATGTGGACCACGATAGCCCTGACCCGTGTGACCGAGTTGGTAGAGGGGGTAGTTGAGCAATCCGATCCTGCTGTCTAGGTACTGGCCAAACAGGGCTGAGACGCCATTCAATTGCGGTGCGACAAAGCTCGTTCCACCCCAGCCTGGTTGAATGCTGAAAACCCCGCTCGGTTCTGAGGTGTAGTAGACAACATAGCCGGTGTAGGGATCGGCATTGAACGAGATATCCGGAACATTGCGGCCGGGATAGTAGGCGGGAAGAGCATAGTATGCGCAGTAGGGCAGGATGCAATTTGCTGGAGGCGTGAGCAACTCTGCCACAAGACCCGCACCGGCTTGCCACACCTGCCCAGGTTGGCTGAGTTGAGTGCCAGGCAGGCCAAACTGGTAGAAGGGCTCATAGAACATAATGCTTACTCCCCCGCCGCTCCCCACAGGAAAGATTCCACAGCCGATCGGGTCTAGTCCATAAATGACCTCGCAGTAACGGTCGAAGTAATCCCAACCCCATACTCTCTCGTGCGGGATATTGATGTCGTAGTAGGGTGGTGTGCATGCCTGGTTCTCGCAAAGCTCCAGCAGAGTTGGCAGCGTCGTGCCCCCACCATCGGTTATCGCTGGGTCAC
Source organism: Candidatus Sulfotelmatobacter sp. (assembly GCA_030039195.1). Classification (GTDB taxonomy): domain Bacteria; phylum Acidobacteriota; class Terriglobia; order Terriglobales; family Acidobacteriaceae; genus Sulfotelmatobacter. Next base: position 4,988 of record JASHQK010000585.1, on the reverse strand, counting down.
TTTCCGGATAAGCTAAGCTCAGGGTCTGGCTACAACTGTAAGGCTGCGAGGGGGAGTATGGGCCATTGCAACCAAAGAACCCATTCACGAGGTAGGCACCGTCGTCTCCGGACGCCACGAAAAATGTCTGTCCCTGGATCGCGGCGCGCACAAAAAGTTCGTGGCCCGCTTGCGTAAAGCCCACAGTCCGACCGGTAGTGGGATCAGTAACCGGGCTGTTCTCGCGGTTCGAGAAAAGCTCCCAATCCGAAAACCAGCTGGTTGAGAGGGTCTGAGCGGAATTGGCATCGACAGCCGCAGCAAAGTTGTCGATGAATCCCTGGTATGTGTTCGGTGCTTGGTAAACAATGATATTTGCCCCCGGAGCGACTCCGCCAGACTGCTCGACATCGACCGTTGTCTCAAGGGAACCTGAGGCGTCGCTGGGCGCGCCGGGCCCACCATCGACATTGACGATTTGCAGTCGGTTAGGATTGACGGAAAACCCGAGCGCACTCCAGTAGCCGAAGGCGTCGCTCGGCGTAAAGGCTGCTAAGGTGACAATGCCTAGCGTGCGGCCGCTCCCAGTCACGCCACGCCTGTATAGCGGTTGCACATCGTAATAATCGGCGAAGTCGGTCACACTCCAAAATCCAGGTTGATCGGGCGTGGCTGTCTGCGGCAGCGAAGTCGTCATGTTGAGCTTCGGGGAAACACTTCGATACAGCGGACGCAAGCTTGGTCGGCTGTCGAGACCGAGTACGGCTGCAACCGACGCCGAAATCTCGGCAGGAATTGTGGCGGGATTCAGAGGAGCATGGAAAGTGTAGCCTGGAACGTTATCGTGCGCTGGAACTTCGTAACTGTGCAGGCTGACGGCGAAAGCACGTTCCATGTCGGCTGGCAGGCCGGTCACTTTTAGCATCGTCGCCGTCGTCCGTTCGACCGTCAGCCCGTATTTGCTTAGAGCCGCAATGACCTTCGCGACATCGGCATCCGTGGGCGCAAAGCGAGCCTCAAATTGCTTTGCTGTCAGAAACTGATGGAACTGCGGATCTCCGGGCGTGTGCAGCGCCTTGAGCAGGTTTTCAGCTTCGTCCAGATCGCGCAATCTGAGCGCAATCGTAATCGAAAGCGGGGTTGTGCCCGCCTCCGCTGTGAGCGCGCCCCGATCGATTGCCTTGGGCGTTTTTTCGGTGGGATAGGGCAGTGCGGTGTGCGGTGTCTCAGCTGTAGCGCTCGAAAACAATCCGAGCACCAAGAAGAACATCACGGATCGAGCGTTCCAAGTCTTCATGGTTTCTCCTCCTTATCGCTGATTTGTCGTTCTTGCCCAACTGAAGTGAGGTTTACCGCTCATGAAGCGACCCCTAACTTAGCCCAGGTTCTTTAGGGGAAAATGCATTGCGACGGATGCGCCAGAAGGAGTCCCCCCCGCGTCCGGTCTGCAAGTATGCTGTTTTCTAGCCAATTTTTCAATGTGCATGATCTTGCACAATTCGGTGCTTACCTAGGCTCAGTTCAACGGCAAGGCGGGGAATAGCAGGCAGGAACTTATGTGCCGCACGGGTTCGACGAGGAGATGAAACTGTCGCAAACAGACCATTTCACGCTTTGTGCCGCAAAGTGGCATTCTGAGCGTAATCCGATATTACGACAGTCATCGCTCCGAAGGACGGTGGGCTTTGTCGATTTACCACAGAAGAGCCGCAGAGCGCGCGGCTCTCCTGCAGCGTGCCTCACCCTATCACTCGACTTGGATCCGTTGCCCGGTGACATTTCCCGCGACTTCCGTTACGAAGTTCCCGGAGGCGTCGTAGAAGTCCAGCTTAAACGAGCCAGTCTGCACATTGCCGCTCTCACTCAGACAGACCGTTTCACTCAGGTGGATGGTACCCATAAAGTTTCCGTCGGTGTCATAGTTCCACACCCGGTGAGCGAGTTTGAGAGCCCCGCTCGGCGTCCGTACCCAAGTGCCCAGGCAGACGTTGCCCGACCGGGGGTCGACGTTCGGATTGTGCACTTCAGTCCCGCCACGATTCCAGTTCTGGAAGGCTTCCTGGATCGTTTGGCCGCCCACGATGAACTGGACATACCACAGCCCCACGATTGAAGAGTGGGTGGTGCTACCTGCCGCTGCTGCAGTTGCCAGTTGGTTGCCGATGGACGGACTCACAATGGCCTTAGCACCCGCCATCGCAACCAAGCTATCGCCACAGGATGCTGCGGCGCTGGCGCTAAGCCCGATTGCCAGAACTGTGCACGCCGAAAGGTTGATCAAGCTCCGAGCAGAAAGCAATTTCATTGTCGTTTCTCCTTCTGAGATTCGGGCGATTGAAGAATCGGCGGAACAAATCCTTGCCCTGCTCCCCAGTCCCCCAGTTTCCCGAAGTTATGCCCCGGTGCGAGTTCCGCCGCAATGCAAGAAGGCTCACCGCTACGACATTTCTACAACACGGCGTAAGTACATGGCTGCCTTGGTGTTAGTCGATTCCCTATTGACCGCAGTTGCCCATTGGCGTCACAATCCTGCAACTCAAGTTTTCGGGGTTTGGCCCAAATCTCCCGCCGGGCCGATGGGAACAATGAAAACCTCAACCGCACGAAGTGCCCTGTTCGGACCCTACTCTCTCGACCTGCGCTCCGGGGAGCTCCGGAAGTTCGATACCAAGGTCAAAATGGGGGAGCAGAGCTTCCACATACTCTGCCTCCTGCTCAATGCGCAGGGCGAGATGGTGACGCGGGAGGAGCTTCGGACGAAACTCTGGCCCAGCGACACGTTCGTCGACTTTGACCACGGACTGAACTCGGCGGTGCAGCGCCTACGCGACTGTCTGTCTGACTCCGCGGAAAATCCCCGTTGGATTGAGACTGTTCCTCGGCGGGGTTACCGCTTTGTGGGTCAGGTGGAATGGCAGAATGAAAACGGGACGGCAACCGCTCCCGTAAAGGCGACCGAGTCTCACCAAACTGTAGAAGCGCCTAGTAGAACATCGCAAGCCATCGGGAAAGTGACGCGCAGGTGGGTTGTTGCCGGCATTCTGATTCTCGTAGCAACCGCTCTAGGTATCGGCTATTGGGTGCGAACGGAATCGGTGAAGCGTCAAGCGGTGAGGACGATTCGCTCCCTTGCCGTATTGCCGCTCGAAAACCTCTCTGGAGATCCGGGCCAGGACTACTTCGCGGACGGCATGACCGATGAGCTGACCACGATGCTGGCTAAGAACCGCTCGCTGCGGGTGGTGTCTCGCACCTCTTCGATGCAATATAAAGGAGCAAAGCGCCCTTTGCCCGAAATCGCGCGCGAACTCAACGTCGATGGCATTCTGGAGGGCTCGGTTGCGCGTTCCCCCAATCGCGTCCATATGACGGTGCAGTTGATCTACGCACCGAACGACTCCCACGTTTGGGCAGAGAGTTACGATCGCGATCTGAATCAGGCGTATTCCCTTCCGTCCGAACTCTCCGCCACCATTGCAAAGGAAGTAAAAATCGCGACATCCTCCGTCGCTCCGCAACGCTACGTCAACCCGGAAGCTCATGATGCCTACCTCCACGGCAGGTATTTCTGGTTCACGACTCTCGATGCCCATCTGACGCTTCCCTACTTCCAGAAAGCCATCGAGTTGCAGCCTGATTATGCCGCCGCCTGGAGTGGCCTGGCCGATACCTACGCTCTGGAAGGGATGGGAGTGCGCCCTCCCATCGAAGTTTCAGAAAAGGTTCATTCCGCCGCGCTTAAGGCGCTGGAATTGGATCCGTCTCTGGTCGAAGCTCACACCTCGATGGCGGCCTGGCTTCTTTTCTACGCCTGGGACCCGGGCCAGGCCGAAGCGGAGGCCCGCCGCGGCATCGCGCTCGATCCGAACTACGCGGAACTGCATCACCTGCTCTCTTACATCCTCGAAGTCGAGAACCGTTATGCCGAAGGCGAGGTGGAAGCCAAGCGTCAAACCGAACTCGATCCCTTTATCCATCCCTGGGAACTGGGCACGTACTACATGAGCGAGCGCAAGTTTGACCAAGCCGTGCAGGAACTCAAACTACAGAACGCGGCTCATCCTCAGGACTCGGACATTCTGTTCGACCTTTCCGGAGCCTATTGGCTGGAAGGCAAGTACCCGGAGTCCCAGGATGCCTACGAGCGCGCACTCGGATTGCAGAACGGGCAGCAAAAGAAAGAGGAAGCCCACAAGGTCTGGCTGGCTGGCGGAGAACCTGCGGTCGAGCGCTGGGGCGCCGAGCAGATCAAGGCTCAGGCCCGCAAGCAGTATTTCGAGCCAGAGTTTGAGGCAACCGTCATCGCGTATACCGGCGACAAAGAAGAAACGTTGAAGTACCTGGAAGCCAGCTACCGCAATCATGACCCCGACCTGGTGTTCCTCCAAAATCAGCCGGAGTTCGATTTTCTGCACTCCGACCCGCGATACCAGGCGCTGGTGAAAAAGATAGGGCTGACCCCGGCGTATTGATTCCCCGTTCCCGGTTCGGGAAGGGTGCGCCTTCAGTCATTAGTTGAATAGCTGACTCCTTTAACCCGTGACCTGGCCAGGCCCGACGTGGCATCCCCCATGTCCGCCCGTATGCGTCAGATATAATGGCTTGTAACGTACCTCAAGGAGGTATTTTGGTGGGGGGAAAGAACACTGAGAACTCTGGCCGAACTGTTTAAAGCTTGAGTCCTACGCGGTCGAAATTTGCCGACGTAGTTGACACCAACTCCGCTCCTTTTCGTAACTCTTGTGTTGACCCATGCTCTAGATTGTGTACCGAATCGCCTCAGCTGCTGTAAACAGACCGTTACGCTCAGAATGCCTGCCGATGGGATTAATGAGATGGTCCGCCGCCGAGTAGGATAACTCGGCAGTTTCAACTAGGAGGATCATCATCATGCACATCGCATCCATCGGCATCGATCTAGGGAAAACCACGTTTCACTTAGTTGCATTGGGAGAACGCAGCAAGGTTCTCGTTCGCAAGAAGTTTTCACGCACGCAACTGCTGACCCA
>JASHQK010000584.1 GCA_030039195.1 Candidatus Sulfotelmatobacter sp. | reverse complement strand
CGCGCGATGTTTATCAGTTATCACGGAAATGTGAACGCTTTATGAAAAGCCCGGGCCTTTGATCCCTTGTGATTGGGCTGACAAGAGACATTCTCCGTTCCCATAGGCTGTGGAAAACGATGAATTGCTCAGCATGAAGAGTCTATCCACCTGCGCTTGTGATGGATAGTGCCATTTGGCGTGGAAGGGTTAAGGATCGGCGTCCCGCTCCCGTATTGGTTGAGACAGGCAACTGCCGAACCATAGAGGAACAATGATTGCGGCGTGTTGCCCGCAAAAGACGAAAAAAAGAGGGGGACCTTTCGGTCCCCCGCTTGTTGCGAGTGAGATTTACAATGAGGCCCCTCTAGAAGCGAACCCGAGCTCCAACTTCGATCTGCCGCGGATTCGAGGCAAACTGGCCACCCTGAGCACCCCACTGGGCGGGATTGTAAAGGCCCGGATACCCGTCGCCCCACTCATCATGGTTGAGCAAGTTCGCGAACACGCCCTGGAATTCCAGACCAATGTTCTCTGCCACACGGACATTCTTCTTTATGCTGAAGTCCATGTTCCAGTAAGACAAGCCGGTCAGCGCTCCATAGCCTTCGTCCCTGAAGTCATCTACACCGAGAATCGGGTTACGCCAGTTGACGTAATCGTTGGCTCCGTTGCTAAACGCGTTGACGGGATACCCACCTCCGGCCGCTTGCCCAGGACAGGCAGCATAGTAATAACCGCCCGGCCCTACGGAGGCCGTCTTGCAGTAGTGGTTGGAGGTATGGAGGTCCTGCGGGCCGATCGGCACCGCATTCTCTGAATCGTAGTCCGCGCAACCAACTCCATCGCAGCCACCGTATGACTGGTAATCGGCAAACGTGGTAACGGTTTCGATTGGAATACCCGTTCCAGCCGTGAAGATGCTAGAGAAAGTCCATCCGCCGAGCACGCGTCCGATGAATCCGTTCTGCCCTTTGAAGAAGGGCGGCTCGTAGATAAAGAACGTGTTGAAGACGAGTCTGCGGTCAAATGGCTGTACTCCGTACTGCTGGTTAAGGTTGAAGGGATCCAGTGTAGTAATCTCGCTGCCTGATTGCGCCTGCGATGCCATGCCCAGGGCCTTCGACCAGGTGAAGTTGGTCTGCATGGTCAGTCCTTTCCAGTCGGCCATCTTCAGGGACCAGAACAGCGCGTTATAGTTCGCATGCCCGATGCTGGCATTGTCGATCACGCCTGACGTGTACTGACCAGAGGCGCCGTAGGGGCTGGAAAGAATCGGCGTGTTCTGCAGGCTGCGCGGGAAATTGAAGGCGCCCCCGTTTGTCGTCGTACACCCTGCGGCTGGGCAGCCCACGCCTCTGTCCAAATCACTCCAGATGCCCCAAACTTGAGCATTCGTGAGGTTGCCGGTTCCGCTCGGACCCTCGTTGGCGATGACCGCCTGGGTGCAGTTCGTGTATCCGTTACAATAGCCCGTTCCCGCAAGCGCGGTTTCGAAAAAGGGTTGTGCACTGACAGCGCCCGGACTCGGCCCGACGCCCGGAGTGGGTAACGCCGACCCTCCGCAACCTCCGCCGGCGAGACCAGTGAGGCCGCCGCAGAGTTGCAACACCGTATTCGCATAAGCACTGGCGAAGTTTTGCCCGCCCTGCACCATCATGTAAGGAACCGCATTCAGCCAGACGGGCTGGTATTCGTGTTCAATTCTGCGTCCAATGTAGCCCACTTCCAAGGTCAGCCTGCGGCTGAGTTGTCGCTGAATGGTCAGATCGAACGAGTCAATCGAATTGGGTCGGAAATTCGGATCCAACCCTTCAGGGGAGGAGGATGCCGGGTTGTTGAAGCCGGGATAAACCGGCTGCGGCAAGGTCGGAGTTGCCAAATTGACCAAAGGTATGCTCGGACCACCCGCATTCGAAACGGTTGGCTCAACCCGAAACACGTTGCTAAACGTGCCCTCTGAGCCGCAGCTCCAAGCACCGGCGGTAGAGATATTCGCGTTGCAACCGATCGGCTGCTCCAAGCCGAGACCGAGCAGTGGTACGAGGACTTGCGCAACGCCGTTGGTACGGCCGTAGACGCGCCCGTAACCGCCGCGAACCACCGTCGCGTCGTGGCCAAAGAGTCTGCCGCCGATTGAATCGGGATCAAACTTTGGGTTCCACGCGGCAGCTACGCGCGGGCTGAATTCCCCGTAGAACGGGTTGTAAGGATACTTGTTCCCCGAGGCGGCATTGCCAACCAGGGCAAAACCGAGTTCAGGATTGTAGACCTGCCCCTGCAACGCCGCCTTTTCGCGATTCGCGATGTAGGTTTTCTCCGCGACCGGTTCATCCGCGTCGTCCACAATCACGGTCTGCTTTCCATTTTGTTCCGTCGGCGGCATTTCCAGCGCATAGCCCAAGCCGTAGGTCAGTGTGAACGTCGGCTTCAGGTGCCAGGTATCGCTGAAATAGACGTTGTAATAAGGAATCGTGCTCTTGTCGAATGCGTTCGACAAGGGGGGATTCAAAGCTAGGCTCGCGCCGCTGCGAGTGAAGAGCTGGGATGCGACCGAGGTGGCGCCTAGCACGGCGGCCGCCACGGAGGCACAGTTGGCTATGCTGGTGGCTACGTTCTGGCTGTTCGTAGACCCACAGGGTTGAAAACCTGTGGTAGAGATTAGCGCGTTAGTGTTGTTCCCGACGTCATAGACAGGATAAGCATTGATCCCGGCGCCGTTGTCGTCGCGCTGGTGGTAGTCGAAA
>JASHQK010000006.1 GCA_030039195.1 Candidatus Sulfotelmatobacter sp. | reverse complement strand
CATATCCCAACCACTGGCCGCATCGGCCCCGAGATGGGGCACTCGGCGCACTTTGGTTCGTTGACTTCGGGTTTTTCGTGTGTGAAAATCCGCGCAAGAGGGCGATAGCGGGGACGGACACGCCACCGCCAGAAATGCGACCTAAATCAGGACGCGTTGATCAAATGTGATTCGTATCAGGGCACGCATTGATGCGTGCCGTTTGGAATCAGGAGATTGACGCGCCTTCAGGCGCTGGGTATGGAATTGAGTGCATTTTTCTAATTGCGTTCACATGGAACTTTTTCAGGACGCTCATCGCACGACCGCAAGCAAGCTTAAGTGGCAGAGGCCGGTTTGAAACCGCTGATTTTGGCCGGGGCGATGCTGCTGGCGGTGATTGCCGGCTGGACCGACTCGCGCAGCCGGCGGATTCCAAACTGGCTGACTGTGCCCGCGGCGCTAATCGGGATTGGCGCAAATACCGCGCTCGGAGGCTGGGAAGGGTTGAAGATTTCCCTGCTGGGTGCAGCCGTGGGGCTGGCCTTGCTGCTGCCCTTCGTCCTCTTGCGCAGCCTGGGTGCGGGCGATTGGAAATTTGCCGGAGCGCTGGGCACATTCGTGGGACGGATCGTGTTGGTCGATTTGTTGCTGGTATCGGTCTTTGTGGCCGGGATCATGGCTCTTGGGCTGGTAATTTACAAGGGGCGAGTACGGCAAACGGCGAAAAATATCGGGCATATTTTTGTTTCGCTGGTGACGTTTCGGCTGCCGGGATCGCACGTCTCGCTGGATAATCCCGATTCGCTGAAAGTGCCGTATGGAGTGGCGCTGTCGGCAACCGTGGTTTTGTACGGGCTGGCGTATGTTTGGGGAGTTGTGTAGAGAAATGAAATTCGGCCGCATCATTTCAGTACTTATTCGCGAAAACGATGGCGCCGAGATCGCAGAAGCGGCCGCGGTGCTGCCGCTCATGTTCATGATCTTGGTCGGAATTTTCTGGTTCGGCCAGGCGTTCAGCATTTATGGCACGATCACGCGGGCCGCGCAGGAAGGAGCACGCGCCGGCGCAGCGGCGTATTGCACGACTTGCGGCATTGCATCGACTCCCGACACGGCTGCATACAACGCGGCGGAATCGGCGCTGGTCGCGGCCAAGCTCGACGCTTCGCATGCGCGATTTCCCTCGCCGTTGCCGACGTTGAATGCATGCAGCGTGAACGGTAGCGGTGGAGGAGGATCGGTAACTTGCGATTCCTCGGCCAGCGGCAACGTCTGTGTGCGGAGCAACATTCAAATGTCGAACACCACGGGCGCGCCAGCCGGCGCAACCAACGTCTGCGGCATTTCCGTCGAGTTTCAATATCCGTTTCAGTTCTGGCTTCCTTTTACAGCACTGAACAAGCAGCAAATCTGGATCAACGCGGCGGCGCAGGTCCGCACGGAGAGTAATCAGTGATGTCCGCACGTTCAATTCGCCGCCGCTATCTCCGGCGAGACAGCGGCGCGCAGATTGTTGAGTTCGCGGTCGCCCTGCCGTTACTGGTGGTATTCGTGGTGGGAATTTTCGACTTCAGCGGGGCGTTCACGCTCAAACAGAAATTGACCAACGTGGCACGCGATGCGGCGCGCGTAGCCGCAGCCGATCCCGCGAGTGATGTGCCTTCGTCCTCGACCGCATTGCCGGCTTCAGTCACCGACGCCTATCAGCTCATCACCAATTACTTCACTGTGAACCAACTGAACAACTGCGGGATGACTGCCGGCAGCTCTACGCTCTCCGGGACGACGTGGACTTTTTCGGCAACCAGCAATGGCTGCACAGGGCCGGGTCTGAAGATCATCATCAATCGCGGATACTTATTCCCGGAGAGCAGTAGCAGCCTGGCTCCGACTGTCAGTTGTGCGGCACAGGCGGTGGGTTCACAAACCGCTGTGATCGGGACGTGCGTGAGCATTCAATATGCCTATCAGTGGCGCTTTGGAAATGTATCCACGCTACTGGGAGGTTCGCCGGTGCTGCCCGCAGCGATCAGTGCGACCGCCGTCGCAATGAACGAGAATTGAGGTTTGAGAACGGATCATGAAGAGAGCCCTCATCCGCCGGTCGCGCCTCCGCCGCTCAGAGTCCGGTGTCACGATGATCCTGGTCGCGATCTGCATGGTGGCGATCATTGCCATGGCGGCGCTTTCGATTGACGTGGTTACGCTTTATCTGGCGCGCATGGAAGCGCAGCGCACCGCGGATGTCGCGGCGCTGGCAGCAGCGCGCGTGATTTCAATTTCTGGAATCACCGGCGACCCCAATAACACGACCGGATACTGGTCGCAGATTTGTGGAGGCACCACGGGAGTGGCGACGCTGGCTGCGCAGGCCGCAGCTGCTCAGACCGTGGGCAACGCCACGCCAACGCCGGTGACCGTCACCTATTCGGCCGGAGGAACATCGAACGCGAGTTGCGTGGGTTTACCGGCCGCGTTCGGCGTGAATCCCATGGTTACGGTACAGGTCACGCGCAGCAATCTGCCGACATTTTTCTCGCACATGTGGGGAAATACTGGCAACACGACCTCGGCCACAGCGACAGCGGAGGCTTTCAATCCCTCGTACTCGGGAAACGGAGGCAATAGCGGACCGACAGGAGTGATCATCCCGGTGCAACCGCGATGCGTGAAACCGTGGATCGTGCCCAATCAAGATCCGCTGAATCCACCCCCAAGTGGGGCAAACTACTGCAACGATTCCGGGGGGCCGGGCGCGTGCAGACCGATCGTGGATAGGGGAACCGGCCAGATTCAGAATCCTGGCATATCTCTGAACGGATCAAGTTCAAACGGCGTTATCGGCGAGACTTTCTGGCTGGGGGCAGACTGCACTCATACCGGTGCAAACTGCAACCTTAGAACGGGATCGAATCAGCCCCAGGCGAACTATCCGGGAAACGGGTATCTTATAGGCCCTCCGAATCTGCTGTATGTTCCCGGGCAAGCGCCGACCTCAGTGGCAGCCCTGCCCTCCTGTTCTTTGGGAGGAAGCGCATTCGAGCAAGCGGTCGCGGGTTGCGATGAATCGACCGCTTATCAGTGCGGTGTAGCGAACCAGAACACGGTGGATCTGAGCGCTCCGAATCCGGCCACGCAGTTTGGCGACGTAGCCACGGGAGTGCAGTGCCTTATCCATGAAGGAACACTGGACACCATTGACGGCGGCCAGGACACAATTACCGTCTCGTCCTTCCCGTTTCAAATGCTTGCCGGAAGTTCGAATCCGCTGGTAACAGGCGGCGGATTATCCAGCGGCACGCAGATCTCCGCCAGCAATTCGATCGTTTCCGTGCCGATCTATGACTCCGCTGCCAATATCAACACCAGCGGAACCTCCTCGGTGACGATCGTTGGTTTCCTGCAGGTCTTCATCAACCAGGTCGATTCTTACGACAACGTGCAAGTGACGGTCTTGAACGTCTCCGGATGTGGAAATGGCACGAATACGACGGGAACCGCGGTCACAGGATCTTCCCCGGTGCCGATCCGGCTCATCACGCAATAATCAGGCTCTCAACCCGTCACTGCGGGTCGGTCGGAGGATCCGGAGGCGCATTCATATCGGGCGCATTCATATCCGGCTGCTGTGGCGGAAAATGTCTCGGCTCTGGTTGCCCTGAAGCGGGAGGCGAAGATGCGGTTACCGGCTGCGGCGGCTGATCGGTCGTTTCCAAAGCAGGCAGCGGTGCGGGTCCCCCTTCAGTGCGAATTGTCAGGATGACGCGATCAAGTTTCTTCGGATCATCGGCAGCATTGAGAATGAGGAAATTGAACTTCGATCCGT
>JASHQK010000583.1 GCA_030039195.1 Candidatus Sulfotelmatobacter sp. | reverse complement strand
TCGCGGCGAGTGAATGGACCTGTTCAGGAGTTTGCTATCAGCGGAACACTCGCCGAGCCGCACGTGGTGCTGCTCTCCCCGTCGGAGCAGGCCCGGCTCAAGAGGTAGGGACTGGCTTGTCGGTCTTCCGCATGCCTGAGGCGATCACCCCAGCCACGATCCATCCAGCCAACGCAATCCATTCGTAGATGGTAAAGTGCCCTGGGATCGCGGGCACAATCTTCATCAGCACCATCGCTACGCCGACTAGCAGACCGAATACTGCTAGGGCGCGTTCGGTGGTCGACAGCGTGATCGCGCTGCTGTGCTTCTTCCCGGCGAGCGCCAGACAGGCGGCGCACGTAGCTGACCATCCGATCGCGCACGCAACCGAACCCACTTCAGTGATCGGAACCAGAAGCGCATCCCCGAGCAACATGCAGGCTGCCGTGGCGATACCGACGCAAAATACCGCGAAGTAGGGTGTCCGGTGACAGGCATGGACGGCACCCGCGCGGCGATCGATCATCCCACGTCGGCCGAGGGCGAACACGAGACGACTGGCAGCAACAAAGTTTCCATTGAAACATTTGAACAGCGAAAGCAGAGCCGCGGCGAGGATGATATTCACAATCCAGCAGGCGCCGACGGCGTGCTGAAACGCGACCGCGGTCATGAACTTCTCGCCGGTGAGTTGATGCCAGGGAGCGACGAATCCCACCGCCGCGACGATGCTCGCATAGAAGAGAATGCCGACGAAAATCGCCATCCAGATGGCGCGAAAGAAGGCGCCGGCCCGGAACTCCGGACTGGCTTCTTCGGCGGCTTTGCCGACCGATTCGAATCCGGTCATGAAGTAGGGCACGATCTGAATGACCAGAAGAACCGAAACCAGCGGTGTGTGCGTGAACAGTGGCGGAAAATTCACCGCAGATCCGCGGCTTACACCCAGGCCGACGAATACGGCGAAGAGAGCGAGCGTGCCGAAGCTGGTCCAGTTCTGAAAACTAGCGCTGAGACGAATGCCTCGATAGTTGAGCACCGTGAGCAGCGCAGTCAAACCGAGGCCCACTACTAGGTGCGGCAGATAGACGGGACGCCCGGCGATGCTGTAGAGCGGGATCGAATCGAGGCCAGGAATGATGTATGCCGCGATGCGCCCGATGGCCACGGCTTCCCACGGACAGACGATGAAGTACGCGAGCGTCATCATCCAGCCGGTGGCCAGGCTGATGGAAGGCCGAAACGCGGCTGAGGTATAAGCGACCTCGCCTGCAGCATCGGGCATGGCAGCGATGAGCCGCCCGTACACCCATCCGATGGGAAGCAGCACGGCTCCGCCGATTACGAATCCCAGCAAAGCCCCCAGTGCGCCTCCGCGCGAGAGCCAGTCGTCCATAACCACCAGCCAGCCGACTCCGACCATGGTTCCCCAGCCGAGCGTGAAGTAGTCGGTGGCGCGGAGCTTCCGGGCAAGCGTGCCTGGTGCTTTCGTCATAGTGGAAGTGGTTGTGGACAAGGCGCGCATTATAAAGCATCAGGACCTGTGACCCGGAAGACGTTACGGTGCGAACCAGCGGTTTACAGCTTCGTGTTCCTTCGTGTCCTTGGCGGTTTAGTGAATTTCAAGACCCTACCGCCCGGCGACGCCGCCTTTCTCACACCCCCGCGCGTGTTACTATCGAAAGTTCCGCATGACACTGCAAAGGAAGCGGTCCGGCGGCGAGCCGGATGAACGGTTTCGTGTTGCAGGCAAGAGTTCACTTCGGCGGCAAACTCGATGACATCAACCCCAACTCGAAAGCGCGTGCTCAGTGGCATGCGCCCGACGGGAAAGTTGCACCTCGGCAACTACGTCGGCGCATTGCAAAACTGGGTCCGCATGCAAGATGAATATCAATGCTTCTTCGAAGTTGCCGACTGGCATGCGCTCACGACCGATTACGCCGACCCTTCTCGCGTGAAAGAAAATTCCATGGACGTCGTGCTTGACTGGCTGGCCGCCGGCCTGGATCCAAAAAAATCGGTAATCTTCATCCAGTCGCACGTTCCCGCGCATGCCGAGTTGCATCTTCTGTTTTCCATGATCACACCGCTGGGATGGCTGGAGCGCGTGCCCACGTATAAGGAGCAGCGCGAAAATATCAAAGACAAAGATCTTGGGACATACGGGTTTCTGGGCTATCCCCTGCTGCAGGCCGCCGACATCCTGATTTACAGAGCGGATTGCGTGCCGGTCGGTGAAGATCAAGTCGCGCACGTGGAGTTGACCCGCGAGGTGGCGCGGCGCTTCAACGGATTCTATGGAACGGCCAATCCAGTTCTTCCTGAGCCCCGGTCGCTGCTCACTCCAGCGGCCAAGCTTCCGGGAACTGACGGCCGCAAGATGTCGAAATCGTATGGCAATACGATTCTGTTGACCGATCCCGAGGCGGTTGTGCGGCAGAAATTGAAGACCATGGTGACCGATCCGGCACGCGTGCGGCGGTCGGATCCAGGCAATCCCGATGTGTGTCCTGTGGGGGACTTGCATAAGCTTTTCAGCAGCAAAGAAACCATGGCGAAAGTGTATGAGGGATGCCGGTCGGCAGGAATCGGCTGCATTGAATGCAAGAGTTGGGCGGCCGACGGGTTAGTGCAAATCCTGAATCCGATAAGGGAACGGCGGCAGAAATTTGAGGAAAATCCGCGCCTGGCGTGGGATATTCTGGAAGACGGCAGCAGGCGAGCCAGCGCCGCTGCAGCCGAAACGATGAAGGATGTGCGGACGGCCATGGGGATGTCGCTGGAACTGAAGTGATCAAATTCAAAATCCCGGCTTTGTCCCGTAACAAACGTGAGACAAGGGCGGAGTACCCGCGATGCGAATGATGGAAGAATCGAAACTCACTTCTGGAGATCAAGCAACCGCGATTCCACCCGCGGTCGTCGGGAACACTTCACTGGCGAAACCCGCGGCGGGGAAGAAGGAAGAGAGCGATTTCCCGTTTGCGGTGGCTGTCGCCGACGTGTACGAAGGACCGCTCGATCTGCTGCTCGATTTGATTCGCAAGCAAGACATCGACATCTACGACATTCCCATCGCGAAGATTACCGCGCAGTATCTCGCCTATGTCGAGAAGATGCGCGAACTGGACGTGAACGTGGCCGCCGATTTCATTTACATGGCGGCGGTACTGATTCACATCAAATCGAAGATGCTCCTGCCGCGCGATCCCGCAGCGACGGCCGAACAGCAGGACGATCCGCGAAACGAACTCGTCAATCGGCTGCTGGAGCATGAAAAGTTCAAATCGGCGGCGCAAATGCTTCTGCAGAAGCAGCAGATCGAAGACGCCGTCTTGACCAATCCATCGCTAAAGGAATTCATGGAGGCCGAAGGCACGGAGCCGGAAATCGCGGCCGACGTGATCGATCTGGTCAAAACCTTCCAGCAAGTGCTGGAGCGGATCCGCACGCGTCCGGTGCTCAACGTGGATGAAGAGACGGTCACGGTCGGGCAGATGATCGATTACTTACGGCGGAGATTGTCGCTCGAAGAGCGGCCGATCCGGCTGAAGCAATTATTGATGCGCATCCCGTCGCGGCAGGCTCTGGTATGCATGTTCCTCGCGCTGCTCGAATTGGTTCGCCTGCAGGCGATTCAAGTGCGGCAGGAGCGGCTGTTTGGCGAAATCGCAGTGCGTAAGCACACGCACTTCGACGAGATCATGAAGGAACAGACTGCGGTACGAGATGATTGGAGATAAAAGCAGTTGCTAGTATCCAGTTGCCAGTGAAAACTGGGTACTGGGTACTGGCAACTGGGTACTGAAGAATGTCACTAAAAGCTGAACTCGAAGCCATTATTTACGCCGCCGAGACACCGATCACGCTGGAGCAGATGACGCAGCTCGTGCGTGCGAATATCGTGAGCGAGGGTGTCTCGGACGAGGCGGAGATCAAATCCCGCGTGCGGTTTGCCGTAGAAGAACTGGTTGCGGCTTATGCTGGCGCGGACCATGGCGTCGAAATCCGCCAGGTTGCCGGTGGATATCGCATGTCGACCAAGCCCGAACAGCACGAAGTGGTGCGGGCGTTCGCGAAGAGTCTGAAACCGCCGATTCGTCTCTCGCTGCCGGCACTGGAAACGCTCGCCGTGATCGCCTACAAGCAGCCGGTAACCGTGCCAGAGATTAACGATAT
>JASHQK010000582.1 GCA_030039195.1 Candidatus Sulfotelmatobacter sp. | reverse complement strand
AGAACTTGAGTCCTACGGTGACCGTGACGGGAGAGATTCGGCACGAGCCGGATCTGGAAACGCCGCCGCAGCAGGAAGGGGTCGCCTCTGTTCTCGACGGATTGTTTTCTTACGGCACGACCACGCTGGACCGGATCGCGTTCCAGAAGGCGCTCGACGACATTGCCGCCAATGAGAGCGCCGGCGATACGTTTTCGCTGCAGGTCCTGAAGAAATATTTCGATCGCGGCATGCAGTTGCTGGCGGAAAACGAACTCGAGCCCGCGCTGCCGGCCGACGCGTTTGAAGTGGTGCGGCAGCAGACGGCCGATTCGGTGGCCGGCGAACTGCAGAGTCCGGACTATCACACGCATCGCGCACTGCTGGCGGGATTGCTGCCTGCGAAAGATCCGGAACTTCGCGAAGCGACGCCGGAGAAAGTTTCGGCATTGAAGCTCGACGATGTGAAGAGCTACTACGGCCGAACCTTCCGGCCGGATTTGACGACGATTGTGGTCATTGGCGATGTCACGCCAGACGAGGCCAAGGCCGAAGTGATGCGCTGGTTCGGAAATTGGAAAGCAGACGGACCGAAGCCGGAAGTCGACTTGCCGCCGGTCGCGCGAAACAAAGCGGCGGATAGCCACGTGCCGGACCCGACTCGTTTGCAGGATGAAGTGACGCTGGCGGAAGAGCTGCCGATGAATCGCTTTGACCCGGATTATTATTCGCTGCAACTGGCCAACCACATTCTGGGCGGCGGCTTTTACGCGACGCGGCTGTATCGTGATCTGCGCGAAAAGGCTGGTTACGTCTACACGGTTTCCGAGGAATTGGACGCTAGCCGCACGCGGACCATCTTCAGCGTTTCCTACGGCGCGGATCCCATCAACGTGTCGAAGGCGCGAGCGTTGACCGTTCAGGATCTGACGGCCATGCGGACCACCCCGCCGAGCGCAGGCGAAATGCAGCAAGCGGTGGCCATGCTCCTGCGGGAGATTCCTCTGGGCCAGGCCAGTGAGTCGAGCATCGCCGATGGCCTGCTCGCGCGCAGCGTGATGGGATTGCCGCTCGATGAACCCGTCCGCGCCGCGGAAAAATACAAGGCATTGTCGGCGGAGCAGGTGCAGTCCGCCTTCGCAAAATGGATTGTGCCTGACGATCTGGTTGAAGTCGTGGAAGGTCCGGCTCCGCAATAGTTCTCGTGACACTCTGGTCAAGTCACGTTTTGAAGGGAACGACCTTCAAGAGTGTGCGTAGGAACTCATATTGCGAAAAGCGGGTGGGATGTAGCGCCGATAGCCGCAGCCCCGAGGAACGATCGCGGCAGGGCCCTGGTGGAAACTCCCTGAAAAGCCGCTGCTGGTGGGGACTTGCATGGGTTCCTTCGCTTCGCTCAGGATGACAGGCGGAGAAGCTGGAACTTAATCAGAGGTTCCCTAAGCACTTGCCGAGGTCAATCGTTTCTTCGTCATTGCCTGCAGTCGCGACAAGCCAGCGGTGTTGAGGTCGAGCTCATTTGAAACTTTCTTCGCCTTCTTCTACTGTCTCAGCATCGAAGACAGTGGGGGAGCTGGCAATATGCGATCCAATATCAAGCTTGGGCGTATCGCCGGAATTGAAATCGGCCTGCACTACAGCTGGTTCATTATTGCCTTTCTGATTGCTTTCTCGCTCGAAGCCCACTTTCGCGCGGCTCGACCGAACTGGAATGACGCTGTGGTGTGGGGCGCGGCGATTGGCACTTCCGTTCTGTTCTTCATCACATTGCTGCTGCATGAATTGGCGCACTCTCTGGTGGCCAAATCGCGTGGCTTGAAGGTGCGGGCGATTACGTTGTTCGCCCTGGGCGGAGTCTCGCAAATCGAAACGGAAGCTTCGGATGCCAAATCAGAATTCTGGATTGCGATCGTCGGTCCGTTGACCAGCCTGATCATCGGATTCGTTCTTCTCGGAATCGTGCGCGGTTGGGGATGGACGCCGGGGCACGAGCCCACGAACCCACTCGCAGCTATGCTGCTCTGGCTGGGATACATCAACGTGCTGCTTGCCGTCTTCAATATGATTCCCGGCTTCCCACTGGATGGCGGCCGGGTCTTGCGAGGCATTGTCTGGTGGATCACCAAAAGGCCGGAAAAATCGACGCAAATCGCCGCCCGCGTGGGCGAAGTCGTCGCCTTTCTGTTCATCTTTTACGGCCTGTTCGGTTTCTTTGTCCACGCAAACCTGGGCGGACTGTGGCTGGCTTTCATCGGCTGGTTCTTGCTGGAGGCGGCGCGCAGCAGCTACGCGCAGGTGGGAATCGCAGTCGGGTTGCGCGATCACCGCGTGGCCGACATCATGGAAAGCAACTGCGCTCAGGTCGAGGGCTATCTCAGCCTGCGCGATTTTGTGGACCACCATCTGTTGCACAGCGGGAGTCGCTGCTTTGTTGTGGCGCAGAATGGTCGCGTGGCCGGCATCATCACTGCCGATGACGTCCGGAGGGTCAATCGTGAACTTTGGGACCAGACCAGCGTGCAGAGCGTCATGCGACCGTTGGACAAGCTGCGCACCGTCCCGCCTGACATGCCGGCGCTCAGGGCTTTGGAAATGATGAGCCGCGAGAATCTGAACCAACTGGCGGTTGTTTCCGAAGGAAAACTACTGGGGATCTTCTCCCGAGGGCAGATTCTGCGTTTCCTGCAAGTTCATTCCGGCTTGGGCGAGGATTCGCACGACATGGCGGCCTGATGGCCTGCAACCAGCGGTTCCGGCCGACATCGGAGCGGTGTGGCAACGATCGGCGCACCCCAGAGAGTTGCGACTGCCGAGGATGTCAGAAACGCCCATGCGATAATGAATTCCGTGAGTTGGCGCCTTATTTCTGCCTTGCTGGCCCCGTAGCTCAGATGGATAGAGCAGCGGTTTCCTAATTCGCTGCTTATGGCCTATGTTGCTTTGTTTTCAATAGTTTAGATTTGTGCATATTTGTGTCGATTTGTGGGCATTTGCGGGGTTTTTCGGTGGTTCTTATGCACAAAGAATATGCACAGAGTGGAGGCCCCTTCCGGACTCGAACCGGAACCGCAAGTTTAGGAAACTTGAGCTCTGTCCTGTTGAGCTAAGGGGCCACACGGTGATTTTACACCTGTCTGAAATTTGGCCGCATCGGTCGGAGTCCAACGCGCTCATTTTTGTACTGATCCCCGGC
>JASHQK010000581.1 GCA_030039195.1 Candidatus Sulfotelmatobacter sp. | reverse complement strand
CGGCGTGCTTTCCTGCATGGTGGGACAACGCACGGGGGAGGTCGGCATTCGCGTCGCCCTTGGCGCACAAAGAGTCGATGTACTACGGCTAATCATTGGCCAAGGCATGAAAATGGCATTCATCGGCGTGGTTGTGGGCGGAGCTGCCGCGCTCACTCTCGCTCGCACGATGTCGAAGATGCTCTATGGCATCGGCGAAAACGATCCGCTTACATTTCTTGGCGCCGCGGCTCTATTAGATTCTTAGATCGAAGATCGTAAACAAGAATACTTCAACATTTGACCTGATCAGATTACGCGGCAGCTAGCAGATCGATGATGTTCTGGATAGCCGCGTCGGCCTTGTGGTAAGCGGCTTCGAGTTTGCTGTTGGGGCGGTGCGCTGGGTTGGGTTGGTGGTGGAAACGGCTGTTGGCCAGCGGTCCGCAGAGGCGCTTGTGGAAGAACAGGAATAGAAGTGCGACCTGCACGCCCTTGGTGGTGAGTTGGTAAGCATAGCGGGAGCCATCACGTTCCAGTAGGCCGTGGCCCTTCAGTTTGCGTAGATCATAGCGGAGCTGATTCAACCCGTAGGTTTTGGGCGAGAGTTGGAATGTGGTGAGGACGGCCTGGTGAATCTGCTTGGCGCTCCAACCGCCGACGGTAGTGCTGCCGTGCAGAAGCACCTCCAGAAGCCGGATGATCCGGGCGTCGTGGATCTTGATGCCCGGGTTCCGCACGGTGCCGACGGTGATGGGCAGAGCCAGTCGTTGCAGCAGGGGAAAATCCACGTGCACGTTGAGGCACTCGGCCTGAAAGCCGGCGAAGCGGTCCGTGATCGTCTGGAATTTCTTTCGCACAGCGTCGAGATGGTCGAGGCCTTTCTTCAGGCCAAAGTCGCGCAGATTGTTGGAGCAGAGTTCGTTGCGCAGGTATCGGGAGAACTTCTCATACTGTTTGAGGAAGGCTTTCTTCCAGTAGGCACGGAAAACATGATGGCCATGCTCGATCTGGTCGATGACGGTGGCCAGTTTGCCGCGGAGGCGTTTGTGCAAGCGGACACCGAAGATTTCGCTGATCCGGTTGGCCGTCAGCCGCCAGAGGCCGATCTCACAGCTTCGCTCGAAGATCTTGTGAATGGGGAAGTGGCGTTGGAAGATGAAGTTCCGGCAGTACTCGATCTGAGCGATTGCATAGAAGCGCGAGAAGTTCATCTGGGCTCGTTCCTTTTTGGAAAACTTCGGCCCCAGAATGAGAGTCCAGTAGTCGAGTTGTTTGCGGATGATGGCGGGACTCAGGCGTTCGGCGGCGGACTGTAAGGCGGCCACGTCGTCCACCGCCAGGAAAGCGTTGTCGTCCTTATGGAAAGCGATGCCGGCGCGCCGGAGTTCCCGCTCGATGAAGGAGTGGCCGTTGAGCCAGTAGGTGGTGTGGAAGGGAAAGAAGCTGGCCACGCGAACGATGATCGGCCCCAGAACCTCGTCACGAACGTAGAAGTAGTAATGGGTAAAGCGGCTGCGCTGGTGCGCGAGGATGCGGTGGTTGGGATCCTGAGTGGGAAACTTGGGGACGGTGATGCGGAAGGTGCGGCCCTGTTCCATGCTTTTGCAGATGAAGTAGACGCCGTAGGCCCCACGCCTCTCCATGCGTCGTAGTGCCGGCAAGACGTGATCCTCCTTACGAAGGCCTTTCTCGGCCCATTCCATCGGAATTTTGTGGTTGCGGGCGAAGGCGTCCACCCAGTCGCGGTAATGATCGGTCCGTTGGCTGAGCACTTCCTTGCTCACCACCGGAATCCCCAGGACGTGATGGACGAAATGGACGACCTGTTCGGGCCGGGACAGGCCGCTGAGATAGCCGTGGATGACGATGCGGTCGAAGCAGTGGTATACAAAGGTGAGCAGATCGCCGAACAGCCGGGTGAAGAGTTCCATCGGATTCTACTCTATACAGTTGGGAGAACTCAGTGGGCCGGAAGACCATCAAACGCGGACCGGGCAAGCGGCAGATCGAAGGCAAGGACTTCCACCTCGCCGATGAGATCCGATACATCCAGCGCCGCGCCGCTGAGCATGATGGGTGCTTTGTAACCGTCGGACCTCTGGCGCTATTCTCGACCGAAACTGGAGACGCCTGGCTGCTCGACGCCGAAGATCACCTGGCGGTACGCTTGGCGCGGGATGGCGATCCGGACGACGTGCATTTCGAGGAGACGGATACGCGGTTCGCCATCGGATGGAAAGGCGAATACCGAATTGATGGCAACGCGTTCGTCTACATCGATCGGGATACCGGGCGCATCGTCACCATCCTCGGCTACCCCGTCCGCCGCATCGCGGAGTGGGGCTGATCGGGAAATTTCAAATATGTTTGGCTAGGAACTTCTGGCTCGTCGAATTCGCCCCACGAGAGGCGTCGTCCTTGGCCATCCCTCCGTCCCCATTCGAAGAACGCCTCCACACGTTCTAGGCAGGCGCGTGCTGCTTGCGGCCAGTCGGTTTCGGTGACGGTTCGTCTTCAGCAATTCCGGACAACACGACAGGCGCGCGGT
>JASHQK010000053.1 GCA_030039195.1 Candidatus Sulfotelmatobacter sp. | reverse complement strand
ACGCCGAGTTTCTTGACTTCCTCGTTGTAGTACTTCCGATAGAGGATGTCCCACTCTTGCGAGCCTTCGAGAATGGTACGTTTCTGGCTCTCGATTTTCTGCCGGGCGGATTGGTCGATTTTCTCTTCCTGATTGAGCAGGTCTTCGAGAATCTTGCGGGTTTCCTGGCGGATGGTGTTGGGGTCTTCGATGAACTCCACGTCGTCCATCTGCTTCAGGACTTCGCTGACCGCGCGGGCCAACACGTTGACTTTGTCGCGGCTCAGCCTCACAGCACCGCCTTGTATTTGCGCACCAGTTCGCTCTTCACTTTGCGGAACATCTCCTGGTAGTTCGCCCCCGTTTTGCGCATCTCTTCGGAATAGGCTTCCAGAATCACGCGAACTTCATCGTTGATGCGGTCTTCGAGCGACATTTCCTCGAGTAAGGCCGCATGTACGCGCTCGGTTACGGCCGGTACGGCATCCGCTTCGATAAGCTTGCCGGCAATGAGTCTCTTGGTAACTTCGCGGGCTAGATAGCCCACATATTCTTTGGAAAGAAGCATGTGCGGATCGGGCGTCGAAGCTGCAGCTGTTCTCAGTTTGAAGCACAGAGTTTAACACACAGCAGAGTGCACGTGCGCGTCTCAGCCGCTGTCCGATCACTGAATCGGCGTCGCCGGTTTGTCGCGCAGGCTGTATACGAACTGCTTGATCTCGCGGTGCTCGCGTTCTTTGTCCTGCGCCGATTGCTGCGCCAATCGCTGGTAGACATCAATCTCGGCCTTCGCCTGCTCGATTTTGCCCGAGGCACGATACGCCTGCGCCAGCCGATAATGCGCTTCCTCAAGATCGGGTTGATTTTCGATCGCATGCTGAAAGTCGGAGATCGCAGCTGCCGCTTTCCCCTGAGAGGCGTCGACAATGCCGAGCTGCAGGTATGCCTCCGCAAACTTCGGATCCCTGCGAACCGCATTTTTCAATAGAGACTCGACCCGCGCCGAAACTTGCGCGTCCGCGTTCTGCCCGTTCTGTTTCCACAGCGCAACGGCATACAAATAATTCGCCTGCGCATTATCAGGTCTCAAGGTCAGAAACCGATGCAGGCGCCCCACAACTTGAGCAGAAACCGCATTTTCGCTGCGCTCAATTTTGCCCATAAACAAATACGGAAGCGCATCGCGAGGATTCAAATCGGAAGCTGCGCACAGCCGTTGGAATGCCCGTTCATCCGAACCGGCCGCGAATTCGGCGACGCCGAGCCCGATCAACATGCGTGTGGAGCGTGGAAACAGGCGGTTGCCGTTGGTGAAAACTTCGATCGCAGGTTCCGCGGCGTGATGCAGCAGAAGTTCCGATCCCCAATCGAAAATGTTCGATTCGCTCGGATCGAGTTCCGCCGCCCGCTCGTATTCATGGACCGCGTCGAGAGAATCCCCTAGTTTTTCATCGACGCTCGCCAGCAGATGATGCGCCTCCGCTGTGTCGTGTTCGGCAAGCAAGGTCTGTAATTGATCGCGCGCACGTGCGTAGTCGCCGGCATTCGCGTAGGAACGTGCGAGATCGTAAGCGTTCGCCGGGGACCCTGACGACGCAACGGAGGACGTGCCGCCTAACGACGCCACGTCTTTCTCTACTGCTTCGCGATTGCGCACAACCGGGCCGGAACCGTGACCGCCCAGGTTCGTCGTATCGGTCATGCCGGAAACGGTGAACTGGGGTTGATCGAAAAATTGCGGAGCCGTGCTTGAACTTGCCGCGCCGGATTCGAGTGCTGCGAGCTTGACGTCGAACGTCTTGCTCCCTTCTACAATCGAGATCGCCTTGAAGCTCGCTTCCGCAAATCCGGCCGCCGACACCCGCAGCGCGTAGGTTCCCTGGCTCAAGTCCTGAAAACTGAATTGTCCGCCCTTGTCGGTCTGCGCCAGAAGCGGCGTCGTCTGGCCCTCAGCTTGCAGAAATACCGTCGCCGAGACGACAGGTTTGTCTGAACCATCGCGCACGGTTCCGCACAATTCGGTTGTGCCGCGCGCTTGCGACTGCGCATACAACGACGACAGCACGATGACGACAGTGGCGCTGATCGTGAAAATCCAGAGCGAACCGGTTTTCAGTCGAAAGCAAGAAATCATCCGATTGCCGCCAGAATCATCCGATCGCACAGCAGCGAACCAAAGAAATTCTATAATATCCCGTGAGGGCTTCCTGAGAAGTTCATATACAATGCTGCCGCAATGAACAAAGTGGTGGCCAATGCCGACGACGCCATCCGCGATGTCTTTGACGGCGCGACCATCATGATCGGAGGCTTCGGCCTGTGCGGCATCCCGGAAAATCTGATTCGTGCCCTGGTGCGCCGCGGCACGAAGAATCTGCACACCATCAGCAACAATGTTGGCGTCGACGGCTTGGGCAATGGATTATTGCTCGCAGCCGGCCAGATCGTGCATCACATCGGATCCTACGTCGGCGAAAACAAGCTGCTGGAAGAGATGGTGCTAAAGGGAACGATCAAACTCGACCTGACCCCTCAAGGCACATTTTCCGAGCGCATTCGCGCCGGTGGCGCCGGAATTCCAGCCTTCTATACGCCGACCGGAGTGGGCACGAGCGTCGCCGAAGGCAAAGAAACTCGCGAATTCGACGGCCGCACTTATGTGATGGAACGCGGCCTTACCGCCGACTTTGCTTTCGTGAAAGCATGGAAGGGCGATCGGCAGGGCAATCTCATCTACCGGAAAACGGCGCGGAACTTCAATCCCATGATGGCCACCGCCGCCAAGATCACCATCGCTGAAGTGGAGCACTTGGTCGAGCCGGGCGAACTCGATCCCGATCAGATCCATACTCCGTCGATTTACGTAAAAAGAATTTTTCAGGGCGAGTTGTACGAACGGAGAATCGAGCGAAGAACGGTCAGGAAAGCGGATATCTAGTCCGATGAAGACTTCCAAAGATTCATACAGCATCGACATCCTCCTTCGCCACAGTTCCCACAGCCCGGAGATTATTTCGGCGGCCCTTTCGTTGAAGCCCGTAGCCACCTGGCGGGTGGGGGAAAATCTCGTCAAGGTTCGTGCGAAACGGAGCTTTTTCTACGCGCGTCTGCACGAGGGAACTGGAAGCTCGAGCTACGAACGCGCGTTGAAGCATGCCTATCGGTTTCTGCGCAAGAACGCGTCCTTCTTGGACGAATTCAAGGGCGGGAGCGGACAAGTGGAATTGATTCTGAATCACACGGTTGGCCTACAGGAGGAAGAGGGGGACAAGTCCTTCGAGTTACATATCGCGCCCGCCTTCTTGACCGAACTAGCCGCTCGGGGGATTGGCTTGAGAGTCCAAGGGTGGCAGCAGGGTGCTGCCAAAGCTAGGGAACCGGACGCTCCGCGAAAGCGTGCGGGCCGGTCCGCGCCGTATAAAAGCACGGAGGCCTTCGATTGATCGTGACAAAACCTCCCAAAGATCTCGACAAGCGTGAACGCATCGTGAAGCGCATCGCGCGCGAGTTGCGTGATGGATTCTATGTGAATCTTGGTATCGGCATGCCGACGCTCATCGCAAATCATGTTCCGTCGGGAATCGAAGTCATTCTGCAATCGGAGAATGGAATGCTTGGAATTGGACCTTATCCGATCGAAGGACAGGAAGATCCCGATTTGATCAACGCCGGCAAGGAAACCGTGAGCGAGATGCCGGGCACATCTTTTTTTTCCAGCGCCGACTCGTTCGCCATGATCCGCGGCGGCCACATCGATTTGAGCGTGCTCGGCGCGATGGAGGTCGACGAAACCGGCAGCCTGGCGAATTGGATGATCCCAGGAAAGATGGTCAAGGGCATGGGCGGCGCGATGGATCTGGTCGCCAGCGCGCGCCGCGTGGTCGTCGTCATGGAGCACACCACGCGCGAGGGCGCTCCGAAAATTCTAAAAAAATGCACGCTGCCGCTGACGGGCGTGCGCGTCGTCGATACCATCGCGACCGAGATGGCCTACATTCGTGTGACG
>JASHQK010000580.1 GCA_030039195.1 Candidatus Sulfotelmatobacter sp. | reverse complement strand
AGAAAGTCGGTGAGATCGAACTGAAACGGCGCGTAGCCGTTGTCATTGCGGCCGATGAAATATCCGTTCAGAAATACGAGCGCATCGCGGAAGGCACCGTCGAAGAGGACAGAAATGCGACGGCCGGCATCTTCCTGCGGTATCTCGAACGTGCGGCGATACCAGCCGATGCTGGTTTCCGGATAGCGACGTCCCAGCGGCTTGTAGCCATGGGATTGCTGCTCGTCGTCGTGAACGAAAGGCAACTCGACGGCCCAGTCGTGCGGCAGATTCAGGGAGCGCCATTTCGAGTCGTCGAATTTTGCGGTGGCAAATTCGAAGTCGCCAGATTTGGAGAAGTCTTCCTGGTTCATTCCGAATCCGAGATCGCGAGCCGGGTCGGTAGCGTTGCCCTGAAAGAACTTCCAACCGAAATCGAAGAGAAGATGCTCACGAGGAGCAATGGCAGATGAACTTTGCGCCGCAGCATCATCGGGAAAGCCGGCCATCAGCGCTTGCGCGCGGCGCAGCGAAGCGGGCATTAGTGGGAAGGCCGATGCCGCCAAACCGGAACGAAGCACATCACGACGAGTGAATGATGAAGACATGAAGCCCTCGAATGAGAAACGTAAATTCCGGCGCGAATTAGAGAAGCTTGCCGGGAAGCGGCATTATAAAACGCGGGTAGTCCGCACGCGGGAACAACCCGCTCGAGCCCTTGGCAGTTTGGAAATTGAAGCGAGCGTCGAGAACCCCACTTCTCGCAAAACCGGCGAGAAGTGGGGCACCCCATTCTCAGTTTGCTTCGGTGGTCCAAAGGCCCATGGATACTCGGGACGGATCCTTCATTGCGCAAAATCGGCTTGCTCAGGATGACAAGCAATCTGAGCAGCTGCTTGCCGCTATTTCTGCGGGTCGGTGGTTTGCGGCTCCTTCACTTCGCCGTAGCCGACGATTTTCGCCGAGGTGCGGAACTTCTTGTAATCGCTGTAGGTCTGTTCTCCGTCCATAAGATATCCCTTGAACAGAGCGACGCGGGCATCCAGCTTGAAAGTGACGTGCTCGGGCAGCCAGACTTCGTCGTTGACGCGGGTTTGTTCCAGCATCACGCGGGTGCCTTTGTGGATTCGAGCCAGCACCCAGCCGACGGAAACCGTATCGATGGCTTCGATATCGAGCTTGGCAAGTTGCAAGTCGGATTGGTCGATCCAGACGCGTCCGTGAAACTTGGGAAGGAACTTCGCGTCCTTCATGTGCGGCTCAAAGCCCGGCCGCGGCTCCGCGTCAATCACCCAGGCATCGCGCCCATCCAGTTTCTCGGGACCGACCAGGGTAAAGTTGTAAGCGTCGGCGACTTCGGTAACGAACTTCCGGTCGTCCTCTCGTTCTTTTTCTTGTTTCTCCTCGTGTTTCTTGCGGTCCGCGTCCGACTCGTTCTTGCGCTTGTCGATGATCTTCTGGATCTTCTCTTCTTCTTTTGCCGCGTCTTTGGCGTCGAGCGGCTTGTCATCTTTCTTGATCAGCCGCTGGACCTGCTCGCCGTAGATTTCGAGAACTTCGTAGGTCTTCACTTCCGTCGATTTCGCCTGCCCCTTGCCGTCGAGTTTGTGGTCGACGTCGCGCTCGAGATAGGTGTATTCGCGCTCCAGTTTCTGGTTCTGCTGGTCCTTCTCGGCGACCACGCGAAACAATTGCTGCATCTGCTCCTGCGAGAGCTTGCCATCCGCATCGGGTGTCAGATCGAGTTTCGGCGGGGCGGCACTCGAAGCGGGCTGAGGCGTGGAAGAAGTAGGGTTGGTATCGGCTGGGGCGTCCTGTGCGACGCTCCATGCGGACAGAATCAGAACGGCAATGAGTAGCCCCACGGCGTCAAACTTCATTGACTCATTTTACGTGTTTCCGCGAGGATTAGTTCCCGGGAAATGAGGCTAGTGAGGAAGTGGCTCGGAGAGGGATTGTTTGACAGCGAGATCTCTGCACGCCCGGCTGATGAGGTCCCGCACCGGGCCACCTTCGATGAATTCGAAGCCGTAACGGAAGGCGCTGCGCTGGCGCACCAGAGCGAGAACTTCGACTTCCCCCGTAGGCAGGGTGAATTCGAGGCGCACGACCTCGTTGAGGGTGACTTCCTGCAGGAGCATGGCGGCGATGCCAGATTCGCTGATATCGACCGTGTGTCCGCGAACCACCGCGCGATTGCGCGGGTAGACGCGAATGTCGACTTCCAGCTTGAAACGGGGTGCTCGGCGGGACTCGATAAATTTACGAGCCGATCCGCTCTCGAATGGTTGAGTAAATCCCAAGACGCTGTTTCCGATCGCAGAGTCCGTGCTTCATGGCCGATCGTTCCGGCGGGTTTCACAGCAATTCGTAATGCTGCCTGGGACTCCTGCTTGAGGTATCGGCGGCGGCGGGCGACAGCTTTAGACCGGCATTTCCGAATCGTTGAAGGATGGATTGCCGGCGCTTCAGTCGCGCTGCTTGTAGGCCTTGCCCAGGCATTCCGCTTGAAACAGGCGCTCATCCACGCGGTGCAGGCGCTTCTCCTGGGACTTGGTTAGCAAGGAATAATGTT
>JASHQK010000052.1 GCA_030039195.1 Candidatus Sulfotelmatobacter sp. | reverse complement strand
TTTGCGGCGTGCTGGCTGATCGTTCCGGTAATTTTCTTTTCTTTTTCGCGGTCGAAGCTTCCCGGCTACATTCTTCCCGCGATACCGGCAGGCGCAGTGCTTCTGGCTGATTACATACGGCAACGCATTGACAAAAACGAGAGGGTCTCGCAGTGGCTGTCGATTGCGCACGCAATCGTGGCTGCGAGTCCGATCGTGCCAGCCCTGCTGATCGCGTATCTGGTCAGCGAAGCCCATTTGCCGGCCGGTCGCCCGCTATTCATCGCGGTCGCGACTGCGTTCGTGATTTGCGCCGGCATCGCGCTCACGCTGATGACTCGCTTGGGATTCCGCATGCTGCGCTTCGTGACGCTCGTCCCGGTTGTGCTGGTCGTGGCGTTCGTGTTGCGATTTGGATCAAGAGCGATTGATCAAAAGATGTCCTCGCGCCCGCTGGCGAACGAACTTTCCAGCATCGAAACTCATCCCCTGCCGATCGCGGTGTGCGGCACTTCGCGCGAACTGGAATATGGGCTGGCGTTCTATCGCAATCAGGTGGTCGCACGCTATGAATCAGGAGAAGTTCCCGCCGGCGAGCATCTGCTCGTCGCCCCGCCAGCATGGAAGAAAAATGTTGAAGACCTGACCGCCGGCCGCCGCGTGACGTTCCTGGGATATTATTCGCCGCAGAATGTGGATTATTATTGGGTCGGCGCGGCGAAGTACCAGCCTTAATAGGATCGCAAGAATTCGTCGGCTACCCGCAGCGGCCCCTCTGGAATGCGAAATTCGTGCCGTAATAGCGCTACCTTCGAATTTGATCACGAGTAGGTACCCCTCATCGATGTGGCGCACTTGGTATGTGCGAACATCAGGGTTGCGGAAGCCGCCGCTTAAATCAAGCTGCGTTTTATTCCGGAAGAACCTACTCGCCTTGCGCAGACGTGAGACGGCACAACGGCCGAACTCGTAGCGCCGGCTTTCGTCCTGGTTGGTAACCGTAATTTGGAAATTGTTAAAGCAGTCGTCTCCATCGAAGTCGAACCATTCGAGGCACATTCCTAGTCTGTCAGTTCCAACTCGAATAGACGCACGCTCTCTATGCGCGGACAAGTAGACTGCCCCCCTTTATTCCTCCGTTACCGCCAGCGCTTCCCAATGCGGCCTTGACGGACCTTTCGCCAGCACTTCAACCCCGTACTCGTATCCCTTTTCAAACGCCCTGAGATTCAGATCGCGAAAGCTCGGCGGCACGGAATCTGCTACGGCCTTGCGCACCGCATCGGCGCCGAGAAGTTGTGTGACGGCCGTGAAAAATCCGATCATCACTGAGTTCAGCACCATCCGTTTGCCCAGTTCTTCAGCAAAACGCGTGGCCGGAATTGCGTAAACCTTGGGATCGCCTTTCAGGTCGTCAACCCTCACCAGGTCTTCTTCAATGATGAGCGTCCCGCCCGGCTTGAGTTCCGGCGCGAAACGGTTGTAGGCCTCCTGCGACATGATGACCATGATGTCGGGCCGCGTCGTGTACGGATACAGAACGGGCGCGTCCGACACGACCAACTGCGCGCTGCATGCGCCCCCGCGCGCTTCGGGGCCGAAGTTCTGCGTCATAGTGGCGAAGCCGTTTTCGTAGATCGACGCCGCTTTCCCCAGCACGATCGCGGAGAGAATCACGCCTTGTCCGCCAAATCCGGCAATTCGAATTTCGGTTATTCGCATACGCACTCCGTTTCTGGCTCTTCGATATATCGCTCGCCGAGCGACTCGACATACTGCGCCCGCATCATCGATTGATAATCGGGACGGTCGCGATCCACGAATTTTCCAACCACGATTTCGCCATTCAACGTCAATCCGACTTCACTGGTCGGCGCGCCGTGCTTCACTTTGCTCTTTTCCTTGTAGTACTTCATGGTGTCGAGGCCGTCGCCCATCTTGTTGCGCCGCTGGTAGAGCGTCGGACACGGCGAGATGACCTCAATAAACGAAAATCCCTTCTTGGCGAAGGCTTCGCTGATCGCCCGCGCCAGTTGCCGCACATGAAACGTCGTCCAGCGCGCGACGTAGACGGCTCCCGAGGCATCGAGCAGATGCGGCAGATTAAACGCCGGCTCAAACGTCCCGTAGGGATTCGTCGAAGTGGTCGCATGTCCGGGAGTCGTGGGCGCAGTCTGGCCTCCAGTCATGGCATAAATCAGATTGTTCACACAAATCACTTTCAGATCGATGTTGCGCCGCGCCGCGTGAATCAGATGGTTGCCGCCGATCGCTGAAAGATCTCCATCACCGGAATACACCACAACATTCAGCTTGGGATTCGCCAGCTTCAGTCCGGTGGCAAACGGGATCGCACGTCCGTGCGTGGTGTGGAAGGAATCGAGCTTCACATATCCCGCGACCCGCCCGGTGCAGCCGATGCCCGAGACCAGCGCCAGCGATTCCAGATCGATTTTCGATTCAATCAGCGCGCGCGCAAACGAATTGACCGTGGTGCCGATGCCGCATCCCGGGCACCAGATGTGCGGCATGCGATCGGTGCGAAGGAACGGTTCGACGGGATTCACGGTTTCATCGAGAACATTCATCGGCTTGCCTCCACGATGGCGTTCAGAATTTCGTTGGGATTGTGGACTCCTCCACCTGCATGGGACACGGCGACGGTCTTTGCCTTACCGCCGGCCGCACGCTCGACTTCGCGCACCATCTGTCCGAGATTCAGTTCGGGCACGACGAAGGCTTTGATCTGCGATGCCAGTTCGGCAATTTTCTTGTCGGGGAAGGGCCAGGCCGTAATCAAACGAAGTTTGCCGACTCGTACGCCGCGATCGCGTGCCATGTCGATAGCCCGCTGCGCCACGCGAGAGGTGATGCCATACGAAACGACCACCACATCGGCGCCAACTACGCGGTCTTCTTCGAACATGCAGATGCGATCTGCCGCCACACGAATCTTGTTTTGCAGACGCTTCACCAGCTTGTCTTGCGTCTGCGGCGTCATATTGGGATAGCCGCGCTCATCATGGGTCAGGCCCGTGACGTGAAACTTGTATCCTTGACCGGCATGCGCGATCTCCGGAACCATGTCGCCGTTGGTGCGATAGGGGAGATAGTCAGCAATTGACTTGTGCGTGTGCTTGCGCGGAGTGACCTCGATCTGGTCGGCCGGCGGAATTACAACTTTCTCCGTCATGTGCCCGACGACTTCATCCATCATGAACATCACCGGCACGCGAAATTCCTCGGCCAGATTGAAAGCCTTGATCGTCAGATCGAAACATTCCTGCGGGGAATTCGGGCACAGCGCGATGATCTCGTAGTCGCCGTGCGATCCCCAGCGCGCCTGCATCATGTCGGCCTGTGCGGGAAGCGTTGGCAGACCGGTGGACGGGCCACCCCGCTGCACATCCACAAACACGCACGGCGTTTCCGTCATCGCCGCGTAGCCGATGTGCTCCATCATCAGCGAGAAGCCCGGACCCGACGTCACCGTAAACGCCTTCGCCCCGCCCCAGACCGCGCCTTGCAGCGTGATCGATGCCGCCAGTTCATCTTCCATTTGAATGAAAGTTCCGCCCACGGTCGGCACGCGCGCGGCGAAGCGCTCCACGACCTCGGTCGATGGCGTGATCGGATATCCCGCCGCAAACCTCGCTCCCGCCGCCAGCGCGCCTTCGCAGCAGGCATGGTCGCCGTCAATGAAATGAGTGCCGGTCAGGACTCCATGCGGATCAGCTTTCATTGCGCACCTCCCTCAGCCTTCCGCGGCTTCGGCTCTGCAACCTTCGGCTCGACGACCTTCATGCCATAAATCGCGAAGTCGGGGCAGTACATGCCGCACAAATCGCAGCCGCTGCACTTTTCCGGATGCACCACGTGCGGCGGATGATATCCCTTCGAATTGAAGGCGGAAGAGAGCGCCAGCACGTGCGTCGGACAAAACTCCACGCAAAAGCCACAGGCTTTGCAGCGCTCCACGACGATCGAAACACGTCCTTTTGCCACGAAATCCCCCAGCTTCGGAGTAACCAGCAACTCCGGGTGTTCAACGTAGGAGGTGATTATGCGTCGGACACTCGGCGGCGCGGTGTGACTCGAATCACAGATTGCGGTGAGGCCGAGCACGATGTGATTGCGAACACAGAGCTCCCCTAAGCACCTGTCCTTGTTGAGGTTAGCAGGATCAGGAATCCAAAATCTTCGGCCAAGAGCACAGGCCTGAGCAATTAGCGGTGATGCGCATCACGGAAAAGTGTGCGATTCGGCACGCCCGACTGTCAGTTTCGGATAAGGCCCGTGTACTCTGTTGTTCGCTTGGTTTGCCTCTCGTCCGCGAACCCACTACACTCGGATTTTTGCGGCGAATAACATCCGGCTGGCCCACCCAACGCGGTTTTTCGTTGGGTGGGAATGATCCTGGCCCCGCCGCAGGAGCCCTTTTTGGAGATTCTCGATCTCAGGCATTTTTCCGCCGTCGATCTGCGTCCCTTGCTCGATGACGAGATGCAGGTCTGGTCCCGTCTACTTTCCTGGGACTACGCCGGTTCGGCGGAGATGATCCTTCGCTATGTCGACGCGAAAATTCTGCCCGGCTACGCCGCCGTCGATCGCGGACGCGTGTTCGGTTATTCGTTTTTCGTCTACGAAGGCAGCAAGGGGGTGATTGGCGATCTTTTCGTCGCCAACGGCGGACGCTTGCCCGACTCGCGCCAGGTCGAACTCCGCCTGCTCACGCACGTGATCGAAACTCTCCAGCAGTCGCCGGGCATCCATCGCGTGGAGGCGCAGTTGCTCGCGCACGATGCCAACGCCGTTTCGAGACCGTTTCTTGAAACCGGATTCCAGCGCCATCCGCGGCTTTTCATGGTCCTGCCCTTTGGAAATTCGGCTCCCGACCAGATTCCCCTTCTTCATCCGGAAGTCGAAATCCGGCCGTGGACCGAAGCTGACTATCAACCGTCGGCTGCCGTGATCACGGCCTCTTATCGCGGGCACGTCGACGCGCAGATCAACGATCAGTACCACGCGCTCAGCGGATCGTTGCGTTTCCTGAACAACATCGTCCGCTTTCCCGGATGCGGCATCTTCGATCCTGGTTCGTCATTCGTGGCCGTCGATCGCCGCAGCCGCACGCTGATCGGCCTGATCCTTTGCTCGCGCGTGCGCAACGACGTCGGCCACGTCACACAGGTCTGCGTTCTGCCGGACTATCGCTCGCGGCGCATCGGAGAATCCTTGCTGGCAACCACAATTGCAGTACTGCGGAAAAGAAATTTTTCGATGTTGTCGCTGACCGTGACCGAAGCTAATGCGAAGGCCGTCGCGCTCTACAAGCGCATGCACTTCGATAGCAAACGAGTGTTTGACGCGTTTGTGTGGGAGGGATGAAAAGCAGCCCTCAGTTCGCAGCCGTCAGTCTTCAGCCAAAATCATATGGGCAGAGCTGTGGAGCCGGATTTGATTTAGCTGAAAGCTGAAGGCTGATAGCTGACAGCTATCTTCGCACCAGCCACATGGCCCAGCCGGCGACGATCACTCCGCCCAGGAACATAGCGAAGCAATACACACCGTAGCGGATCATCTCGCGCGTGGTATCGCGATGCGTGATGCCGAAGACAATCGAGGCGAAAAAGGCGAAGATCGCCGCCGCGCTGAAGTGAGAGAGTGTGATCGTCAACTATTTCCCCTATCCGAACTGTCATCCTGAGGCCTGCGTCCTTTGCTGGCCGAAGGAGCTATGCAATTGTCGGCAGCGCGTAGGTCCCTCGCGCGTTCATACGCCCTTCGCTTCGCTCAGGATGACAAATCTCGAAGGTTGCAA
>JASHQK010000579.1 GCA_030039195.1 Candidatus Sulfotelmatobacter sp. | reverse complement strand
AGGCTTCCCATGATCGCCGATGCACGATAGGCATCATCGCCGTTGATCCGACGAGTCCGTACACGGGCGGTGCGATCCTCGGTGACCGCATTCGGATGCAAGAGCATTTTTCGGATGCAGGGATCTACATCCGCAGCATGGCAACGCGCGGATCGCTCGGAGGACTGGCGCGGGCGACGGCCGATGTGGCGACGGTTCTCGATGCCTCGGGGCGCGACGTGATTCTGATCGAGACCGTCGGGGTCGGCCAGGATGAAGTCGATATTGTGCGGCTGGCCGACATCACGATCGTGATTCTGGTGCCAGGCATGGGCGATGACGTGCAGTCGATCAAGGCGGGGATCATGGAGATCGCCGACATTTTCGTGATCAATAAGAGCGATCGCGAAGGAGCGGAGCGGGTGGAGCGCGAGATTCGAGCGCTGCAGTCGCTTGCTGGTCTACGTGATAAGACGCAGGAGGGATGGACGCCTCCGATTGTGAAGACAGTGGCCAGCGAAGGGAAGGGCGTGGAAGAACTGGCGGCCGCGATTGCAGAGTACGAGACGTATCTGCAGAAAGAGAATCGCGCGTTAAATAAGCGCGTGGAGAATTGGCGCGAGCGGCTGGTGGAAATGTTGCGCGACGCGATGCTCGAAATGGCGCGCGCGCAGTTGGGAGATGGAAAGTTGGCGCGGCTGGCGGCCGAGGTTGCCGAGCATAAGCGGGATCCGTATACGTTGGTGGAGGAGTTGGCGGGGAAAGCAGAGCAGGTGTAGGGGCGGACGCAGCCTGCCCTGAGCGTACTCGAAGGGTCCGCTCCGCAGCGACGCGTTTATTCGCAGCCGAGTGCAGCCATTGCGCGCTTCGCACGCA
The DNA here is from genome assembly GCA_030039195.1 of Candidatus Sulfotelmatobacter sp. Classification (GTDB taxonomy): domain Bacteria; phylum Acidobacteriota; class Terriglobia; order Terriglobales; family Acidobacteriaceae; genus Sulfotelmatobacter. The sequence continues at coordinate 10,780 of JASHQK010000579.1, read as the reverse complement.
ACCCAGCACGAGGGCGTCCGGGGCTACACGCTCCTCTTCGTGAATGGAGATTCTATGGTTCAGATCGATCATCTCGGGATCGCCGTGAAGTCGCTGGGGGCGGCGAAGGCTATCTACGAAAAGCTGGGGTTGAGCGTGTCGCCGGAGGAGACGGTCGAGCAAGAGCAGGTGCGGCTGGTGATGGTTCCCCTGGGTGAGAGCCGGCTCGAATTGCTGGAGGCCACGTCAGAGAATTCGACGATCGCGAAGTTCATCGCCAACCGCGGCGAGGGACTGCATCATGTCTGCCTGAGAGTCCCCGATCTTGCAGCGGCGGTTGAACGCCTGAAGAAAGACGGCGTGCGGCTGGTTTCGGAGGAGATTAGAACGGGCGCAGGCGGACACAAATATGTGTTTGTGCATCCTTCGAGCACGGGCGGCGTGCTGCTGGAATTGGTGGAGGGACAGAAGCATGAATGATGCGTTGAGTGGAGAAGCACGCGAGATCCCTCGCTCCGGCTGAAAAGCGCCTGTGCTCGGGATGACGCCCCACGCGCTTGAGATCCTTTTAGAAGTCTAATCGCGAATGATTCTTCTGGTGAGCGACACTTCAGGCAAGAACGGCAGTGTGGCGCTGGTGCGCGCGGGGTCCTCGTCTGGCGATGTTGAACTGATTGAGTCGGTCCCTCTTGCCGGGGGGACGTTTTCAGCGCAGCTGGTGCCGCAGATCGCGGGACTGCTCGAAAAACATGGGTTGAGCAAACGTGACATTGACGCGTTTGTGGTGGTGTCGGGGCCGGGATCGTTTACCGGGCTGCGCGTCGGGCTGGCAGCGATCAAGGCGCTGGCCGAGATTCTCGGGAAGCCGATTGTGCCGGTGTCGCTGCTGGAGGTGATCGCAGGCGAGAGTGCTGGGCGGGGCAAAGTGATGGCTGCGATCGATGCCGGCCGCGGTGAGATTTATGCGGGCGAATATGAGGTTGGCGAGTCTGCCCGGTGCGTGCGGGAGCAGTTGCTAAGCAAAGATGAATTTGTGTCACTGGCCGCAGGGATCGCGGTTGTGACTCCCGATGCGGCGTTGGAGCAACTGGCGAGCGCGGCAAGTCGCTTGGTGCAGCGGGTTGAGATGCCCAGCTCCGAGAGGATCGCCCGCGTGGGATGGCGGCAGTTGCAGGCCGGGCAGACGGTCACGCCCGAACAATTGGACGCGAATTATATTCGGAAATCGGATGCGGAGATATTTGCCAAAAGCGGTCGCGAGCGGTGAGCACGTAGCTATAGGCCGTTCCAGTTGGCCAGGTGTTAGTTAATGCTCTCCGATTCGGGCCGGGAGGGCGGTTTGTCCGGCAGGGCGGTGCGATCTTCTCTTCAAATTCGTGAGGCTGCTTCCGCCGACATTCCTTTCATCCTGGAGGTTGAGCGCGCTTGCTCGACGGCGCACTGGAGCGAGGAGCAGTATCGGAAGTCGATCGATTGTGTTGGCGGTGGCCCCGAGCGACTGGTGCTGGTGGCGGAGATCGATGATTCTCTTATCCCGAGAACTGGCGTCAAGAACCCCGGAATGCTGGAACCGACGCAACGAGGACGGGACAGGCTCCAGTCGTCTGACGAAATCCCCACCGAAGTAGAGCTTGGACAAGGCATGCTCGTGGCATTCCTTGTGGCGCGACGTGTAAGTGAGGAATGGGAGTTGGAAAATATCGCAGTTTCGCGGGAGTTTCGCCGCCGGGGAATTGGTATGCAGTTGCTGGATGCGCTACTGGCACTTGTGCAGGAAACGAAGGGCGGCGCAGTGCTACTCGAGGTCAGGGAGTCGAACATGGTGGCGCGGCAACTCTATGAGAAGTCGGGTTTTCGCGAGACAGGACGGCGCAAAAACTATTACGCGGATCCGGTCGAAGACGCGGTCCTGTATGGGAAAGCCATTGTCTAGCTAAGGTTTCTCATCCTGAGACTGCACCACTTTTTTGGCATTGCCGCAGTTTTGGGGCTGTGCTAACGTCAGGGCATAAACCCCGGTTTGGAGGTCTGCTGGATGCTGACTCCGAGAGACCAACTCCTGACCAGTCACGAAGAATTCCGTCGGCTGGCCCAGGAGCACTCGCAATATTCACAACGGCTCGATTCACTCACTCAAAAACGATATCTCAGCGAAGACGAGAAGCTGGAGGAAATCCGGCTGAAGAAGCTGAAACTGCGGCTCAAGGATCAGATGGAATCGATCGAGCGGCAGTATCGGCAGCAGTACGGCGTAAACGTAGCGTAAAGAGTGGCTCCCTTGGATGCGGTCCAAGCCGCGCGGGGAGTAATTTATCCGACAGAGGGCGCGTGAAAGCGCCTTTTTTTATTTACAGTTACGTTACAGAATTTCTGGGCCGCCGCATCTCGCGACTATAATTGACCCAAACTCCCATGGTTCGTGACGGATATTTCTATGCCGCGCCATTGATTGCCGCCGGGCTGCTGCTGGGCTGGCAGACGCATCCCGCGTGGGCGATTGTTCCGTTTCTGCTGGCGGCTTTTTTTCTCTGGTTCTTTCGAGATCCGGAGAGAAGGATTCCGCAAGGAGTGGGAGCGATTGTGTCTCCGGGCGATGGGAAGGTGACGGAAGTTGCTCCGGTGACGGTGGGAAACGAGAGGCTGACGCGGATCAGCATTTTTCTGAGTGTGTTTAATGTACATGTGAACCGGGCGCCAATCGCGGGCGTCGTGCGCGAGGTGCGCTATCAGCGCGGGAAGTACCTGAATGCGATGAATGCCGCGTCGGCCGAGCTGAATGAACAGAACGTCGTCACCATGGAAGGCGACGGGCAGCGCGTCGTGTTCAAGCAGATTGCCGGGTTGCTGGCGCGGCGGATCGTGTTTTATCCGAAAGTAGGCGACCGGCTGGAGCGCGGGCAGCGGGTGGGGCTGATCAAGTTTGGATCCCGCGTGGATGTGTTGATGGATTCGTCGGCGCGGGTGCAGGTCAAAGTTGGGGATCAGGTGAAGGGCGGGGCGAGCGTGCTGGCGTATGTCGAGGCGCGTCCGGAATTGGCTGAACAAATCTCCACTTCTGGCAACATTGGCGAGAAGTGGAGAACCCAGCTGTCGGGTGTGGAAAGGGTGCGTTGATGGATCAGGATCTTCCCAGACCCAAGCGGCGCCGTTTCAGTAAAGGCATGTACATCCTGCCGTCGCTGTTTACGACCGCCAATATGGCGCTCGGATTCTATGCCATCCTCGAAGTGATCCATGCCACGGCCCACGAATACTTTCATCTGGATAACGCGGCGATTGCGATTGGCTTCGCCGTGCTGTTTGACGGGCTCGATGGGCGCATTGCCCGGATGACGGGCACGACCAGCGACTTTGGCCGGGAGCTGGATTCACTGGCGGATGCAATCACGTTCGGCGTGGCTCCCGCGCTGCTGGCGTGGACGTGGGGATTTTATCTGATGCCGCCCGTGCTGCTTTCCAGTTGGCAATGGCAAATCAAGCTCACGCAACTGGGTGCAATCGCCAGCTTTCTGTTTCTGATCGCGGGAGCGAGCCGGCTGGCGCGGTTCAACATTACCAGCAATCCCCAGCCCTCGAACCCAGGGCGGCCGGGAAAGAAGTACTTTGTCGGAATGCCGATTCCCGCGGGCGCGGGAGTGATTGCGGCAGTGGTTCACTTTGAAAGCGGCGATCCGATCGTGTCGTCGTACACCGCGCTGGCATGGCTGGCTATGGTGGCGACGGTCGGATATTTGATGGTGAGCACGTGGCGCTTTTACAGCTTCAAGGATATTGATTTTCGCTCGCGGCATCCCTTTCGGCTGATTCTTTTTCTGGCGCTGGTGTTCGCGGCGATTCGATTTTTCTCGGGCCCATTTCTCTTCGCCGTTGCCCTGCTCTATATGGTTTCGGGCGTGTTCTGGCGTTTGCAGTGGATCTTTCGCCGGCGAACGGGTCCTCCGCCTCCACCGAAATTTAAGGAGGCTTCGCAAGTCTCATGAGCGAAGCGGGGAAGGCCATCTCGGGATCACATGCGGTCGCCGCGCGCGGAAATCTGTATCGCGCCGCGATTGTGGGAGCGGCGTCGCTCAAAGGCAAGGAGATTGCCGAGATGCTGAACGAACGCAAGTTTCCCGCCGTCGACATACGTCTGCTTGACGATGATGAATCGCTGGGCCAATTGGAATCGATGGGAGACGAGATCAGCTTCATTCAGAGCGTGCGGGCGGAGCAGTTCGATCATGTGGATTTCACGTTTTTCGCCGCTGACGCCGATTGCACGCGGAAGACATGGAAACGCGCTCGAGATGCGGGCAGCTTGATTATTGATGCGTCCTCGGCTCTGGAAGATGAGCCGGGGGCGAGCGTGCGCTCGCTGTGGGTGGAACGGGAACGCGGGCTGGTTGTTCCGCCGGAACTCCAGCCAGGACCGTGCGTCACGGCGCACCCGGTTGCCGTGATGCTGGCGCTGCTTATATTACGCGCGGAGAGAGCCGAGGAGATTCGACGAGCCGTGGCGACGATATACGAACCGGCGTCGGAGCATGGCCAGCGCGGTATGGACGAATTGCATCAGCAGACCGTCAATTTGCTTTCGTTCCAGCCGCTGCCCAAAGACGTATTCGACGTGCAGGTGGCTTTCAACATGGTGGCGCGGTATGGGCAGAAGTCGCAACCGGCGCTCGATTCGGCGGAAGCGAGAGTGATCCGGCACTATCAGAAGATTGCCGGGGAGAAAGCGCCGCAGCCTTCGCTTCTCCTGCTGCAGGCTCCGATTTTTCACGGGCACGCGCTGGCCCTCTACCTGGAAATGGAAAAGCCGCCGGAGCTTGAAATTCTCTCCCAGGCGCTCTCAGGCGATCATGTAGCGGTGATGAAGGCGGAGGAATCGCCCAGCAATGTGAGTGCGGCAGGGCAGGCCGATATACTCGTGTCGCTGAAGAACGATCCGGTGCAGCCCAACAGTGTGTGGATATGGGCAGTGGCGGATAATCTCCGCATCTCGGCGCTGACCGCGGTGGAATGCGCCGAGAATATGACGGCGGCGCGGCCGACGGGGAAAATCCAGTGAGAGCTGCTCGTGTACCGAGTACCGGGTACCGAGTACGGAGCAGAACCACATTGCGGAACAGCTTTTTCTCAGGACTCAGGACTCAGGACTCGGGACCCGCCCTGGATTTTCTCGCGATACTCGCTACTCGGTACTCAGTACTCGCAGCGTACTCGGCATTCGTACTCCTGCTATCGACTGGATGCGGTTATCACACCGCCGGTCATGTAGTGCAGGTTCCGGAAAGCATTCAGACGATTGCAATCCCGGCGTTCAAGAACGAATCCACGACCTACCGAATCGAACAAACTCTGACCGCGGCGGTCGTGCGCGAGTTCAGCACCCGGACGCGCTATCAGATTCTGCACCAGGCGAGCGACGACGCGGATGCTACATTGCAGGGAACGGTGCTTTCGACCACGGCAACGCCGCTGGCATACGATACAAATACGGGACGCGCGGCCAGCGTGCTCGTGGTGGTCAGCATCAGCGTGACGCTGACGGACCGGCACGGTAAAGTGCTGTACGAGAATCCAGCGTTTTTGTTTCGCGAGCAGTATGAGCTGTCGCAGGACCTGACGACGTTTTTTCAGGAGGATTCCCCGGCGCTCGGTCGGCTGTCGCGGGATTTTGGGCGCACGCTGGTATCGAATCTGTTGGAGGGATTCTGAGTTGCGGCGGTTACTCCCTATTGCGATCCTGCTTGGCGTTGTGCTCAGCGTGGGGTGCGACCGCGGTTCTCGCCCGCGACGTGTAGGCGAAACGGCTCCGGATTTCACGGTACAGGACTCGGACCGAAGAGTGACGCTGAGTCAGTTCCGCGGCCAAGTCGTCCTCTTGAACTTCTGGGCAACGTGGTGTCCACCGTGTGATGAAGAACTGCCTTCGCTCATAAACCTGCAGGAGCATGCTAGAGCCAAGGGAGTAGTTGTGCTTGGCATCAGCATCGATGTAGATGGCGATGCCTACCATCGGTTTCTGAAAGAGCGAGACGTCAACTTCGTTACGGTGCGCGATCCCGATCAGAAGATCAGTGCCATTTACGGGACCCGTGGCTGGCCGGAGACGTACATTATCGATCGGCAGGGCGTGCTGAGGCGCAAAGTTGTCGGTCCTATTGACTGGACCGCTCCTGAGATTGCGGAGTTCCTCAACAAGCTATAGCCATTCACGAGCGGGTTACTAGCCGATTCGATCTCGCCGATGATACAGTCGAGGCCAGGTCTTCGATGTACAGCTTCTGAATGAGAGCGTTTGCCCAGGCCGAGCGTTTTGTGAGCGAAGTGGAGTCGCGGAAGATGCGGCCGGCCTACGTGTTCGTGGGAGACGAGGCATTTTTTCGCAAGCGCTTTCGCGACGCCATTCTCGAACACCTGGTTCCCGCAGACCTGCGGGATTTCAGCTTCTTCGAATTCGATCTTGCCGAGACCGATCTGGCGGAAATCCTCGACCGGGTGCGAACGCCCTCCCTGATGGCCCCGTTTCAGGTTTTTTTCGTGCGCGGGGTGAAGAATCTTTTCGGCCGCGGATCGAACGAAGACAAGCTGGCTGCAATTGAAGAGTACTGCAAGAGTCCCAACCCCGATGCCCTGGTTGTTTTTGTCGCCGACCACATCAGCATTCCCGCCGACGTTCGCCGCATGGAGATGCAGGATAAAGAGCGCTATCAGCGCATCCGCGACACCATGGGCCAGTATTGCGGCATCGTTGAGCTGGCGCGGGTGGAGGAAGGCGACGCGGTGCGCTGGATTTCGGAGTATTGCACCAGCCAAAGCGTGAAGGTCGAGCCCGACGGCGCACGCGAATTGGTGGATGCGCTCGGCGGTGACATGATGATGATCTCCAATGAACTGGAGAAGCTGATTCTCTACGTCGGCGCGAAAAAGCGCATCACGCTGGGCGACGTCGAGACGATGGTGCTGGCGGCGAAGCAGCGGTCGTTGTATGAGCTGACCGACGCGATTTCGAGCAAAGATCGCGTGCGGGCACTGGAAGTTCTGGATGCGATTCTGGCCTCCGGCGATGGAGAGGAGGCCGCGATCGGACATGTTTACATGCTGGCTAAAACTTTCCGGCAGATGCTAGTCATTCTCGAACGCAACGTTCGTGATCAGCGCACGCTGTGGGCGGCGTTGTGGCAGGGGTTCCGCGTGCCTCCGTTTGCCGCCGATGATGTGATCAAACAGGCGCGCCGCTACAAGAATCGGCGTGAACTGACCCGGGCGATTCGGATGGTGGCAAAAGCGGACTTGGCGCTTAGGTCGAATCCTGTGAGCAAGCGCCTGGTTTTGGAACGGCTGATCATGGATTTGACCACCGAACCGAAGCTGGAAACACCCGGTTGGATGCAGGAGCAGTTACCCGTCTAAAAGACCTTCGCACTTTCCCGGTGATATCCCAATTAACCACAAAGGGTACGAAGGCACACGAAGGAAGCGAGCGGTTTTGCAGGGCGGTGCGTTCCTTGATGCTTGGTGGTAAATTTAGCCCACTACCCTCCCGCAAGCACGACTTCAGCTAAATCACTTTCGCGATACAATGCGGAACGCTCGACGAGCGCTCAGGAGGAGATTTCAATGGCATCGGTGCTCATCACCGGAACCAGCAAAGGAATTGGGCTGGAGACAGCGTTGGCGTTCGGCCGCGCCGGCTACAGCGTCTGCGCGACAATGCGCAACCCGTCGCAGTCGCCGCAACTCGCGCAGACGGCTGCACGGGAAAAACTTCGCATCGCAATTTCGGTCATGGATGTGGATTCGGACCAGTCGGTCCGCGACGGCATCGCCCAGATCGAGAAAGACCATGGACCCATCGACGTGCTGGTCAACAATGCGGGAGTGGAATGCGTGGGATCCATCGAAGAGGTTCCGCTGGCCGGATTCCGGGCGACGATGGAGACGAACTATTTCGGTGCGCTGCGCTTGATTCAGGCGCTGGTTCCCGAGATGCGGGAACGTCGCAGCGGGGCGATTATCAACGTCACATCGATTGCCGGGCGGCTCGCGAACCCTCCACTGGCGGCCTACAACGCCTCAAAGTGGGCTCTGGAGGCCTTGAGCGAGGCCCTGGCGATCGAGATGAGGCCTTTCAATGTGCGGGTGGCGATGGTCGAGCCGGGAATTATTGACACGGCGATGGCGCGTCGCGTGGAGGATCCGGCGGATGCGTCACTCTATCCTCATCGAGCACGCTTCACCAGTTTGTTCGCGAATTCACTCAGGAATTCCGTGCCGCCGTCGTTGGTGGCCGAGAAGATCGTGCAGATTGTGGAAAGCGGGAACTGGCAGCTGCGGCATCCTGTGGGACCCGACGCGCAGCCGCTTCTCGATTGGCGTAACGGAATGACCGACGAGCAGTGGATCGAATTCAACGCCAGCGACGACGAAACCTGGTATCGCAACATGGGGCTGGAATTGCCAGCGGCGCGGACGGCGTAGGGAGTCGTCACGATAGCTAATTCTCGGAAGGAATGACTCGGTGACTTGGAACTATCTCATCGACACCCCGTGGATCGTCTTTTGTGTGTACTGGACGATTGGCGCGCTCAGAACGCGCCGCACCGCGAAGAGGGAATCTTTCGCCGCGCGCTATGGCGTGATGGCGATGGAGGTGGTTGGTTTCTACGTGCTGATGAGCGGTGATGCTGCGATTGGAGTTCTCGGTCGACGGGTCATTCCGCGGACCTTCGAGCTGCGAGTTGCTGGTGTGGTTTTGATCTGGGCTGGAATTGCATTAGCGCTGTGGGCGCGCTGGCATCTGGGGCAGTACTGGAGCGGGCGGATCACAATCAAGGAAGGGCACAAACTGATCCGGACGGGGCCGTATGGGCGTTTGCGTCATCCCATTTATTCCGGACTTATTTTAGCGGCGGCCGGCACGGCGATCGAAATCGACCGGTGGCACGGCGTCGCCGCGGTGTGCATCATTCTTCTGGGTTTCTTGATCAAGGGCAAGCGCGAGGAAGCGCTGCTGACCAAGGAATTCGGAGCAGAGTTCGAGGAGCATCGGAAGATGACGGGATTCCTGCTGCCCAAGCTCCGATCAAGCTAGAGCTATCTCAAGAACGAGTCGAGCAGCCCTGCCGCTCCCCTCAGGGGCTAAAGCCCGAATGTTTGGAGGCCTGACCGGCACGACTGAAGTCGTGCCCTTCCCAAAGCCGGTTGTCAGAAAGATTGGTCGGTTTTGAGCAACTGCAGCTCTAAACTTGCCGTCCTACTTCATTGCCGCGACGTGGGCGCCCAGGCGGGACTTGTAGCGGGCCGCGGTGTTCTCGTGCAGCGTGCCTTTCTGGATAGCCTTGTCAAGAAGCGAAACCGTTTGACGGTAGACCTGTTCAGCGGCAGCCTTGTCGCCTTTCTGGATGGCTTCACGCATATCGCGAAGCTGGGTGCGCAGGCGCGAAGTATTGGCGCGGTTGCGGACGGTACGGCGTTCGGTCTGACGGGCGCGCTTCAGCGCCGAAAAATGATTTGCCATGTCGGGTTCGTTACCTTCGTTTGCCTAGAGAGATATTCGGGCGGGTCCGAAGCTCCTATTATAAAAGGGCGGTTCTGCAGCGGTCAAACCGCATGGCTGATACGAGCAGTCAGTTTGATAAGGAAGCGATCCAAGCACGCGGTATTGCATCGCGGCTTCCCTTAACAAAAGCTGCTCGATGCTTCGGGCGGATCGCCCCGATCCCTTTGCCATTCGGCTCAGGGCAGGCTCTTCGCCGCGCAAAATCAGCTTGTTCAGGATGACAAGCGGCCCATGAGTGACACGCTCAATCGACTGAAAGTCCTGATCAATTCTTCGACGCCCATCGTGGTCATGGAGACGTCGGAGGAGACGCTCGCCGTGAATCTGGTGCGGGCGGCGTGCACGGAGTTGAACATCGCCACGTTTGAGTGGAGCGTCGCCGATGGACTGCTGCGCTCGCGATCGAACAGTGCGCCCGCGAACGCCGCAGCGGCGGGAGTGGAGAAAACCTCTGGTTGGGCGCAGGTCGGGCGCAGTCCGGCGCAAGCTCGAACCATTTTGAGTCCGAACTCGGGCGAGGCGGAACGATTGATGCGAGCGATTATGTCGGGCCCGAGTGCGCCGGAAGCCGCTTCGCCTGCCGCCTCCCCAAACGCGATGTACAACACGCGAGAGCCGGCGCAGGCGCTGGCCAACATGGAATGGATGACGGTTGAGGCCGTCTTTGTGCGGAAATATTTTCACCGGCATATGGATGATCCAGTGGTGGTGCGGAGACTGCGCGATGTACGGCAGAAATTCGCGACAAACCGCCGGACAGTGATTATCACGGCGCCGGAGATCACGATTCCACCGGAGTTGGCGAAACTGGTCGAACACTTTGATCTTCCGCTGCCGGACCGCGAACGTCTGCGCGAAATCGTGCATGAGACGTTCACCCGCTTATCGAAAACATACACGCTGAAGTTGCAGCTCGATGCCGTTGGTGTGGATGCGATCGCAGCCAACCTGCGCGGGTTGACGGAAGAAGAAGCGGAGCGCGCGATCTCGCAGGCGCTGGTAACGCGATATGCGCTGTGCGCGGAGACCATTTCAGATGTGATCGAAGCCAAAAAACAGTTGCTGCGGCATTCGGGCATGCTGGAGTTCATCGAAGCTTCCGAGGACATGGCGGGCGTTGGCGGTCTCGAGAATCTGAAGCACTGGCTGGCCCAACGGAGGGGAGCGTGGGAAGATGCAGCGCGCGAATTTGGATTGGAGCCTCCAAAGGGCGTGATTATTCTGGGCGTGCAAGGATGCGGCAAATCGCTTTGT
>JASHQK010000578.1 GCA_030039195.1 Candidatus Sulfotelmatobacter sp. | reverse complement strand
GTGAACCTTCTTGTCCTTCGCGGTTCAGGAATTATTGTTGCGGCTTGACCGGAGGCTCGTACGCCTGCGCCAGCCCCCGCTCCGCCGCCTCTTTGACTTCCGGCAACGCCGCGCCTACGGTCAGGGCCGCGCGATATTCATTGATCGCAGCCTCGCGATCTTCCTTCATATCGAGAATCCGACCCAGATACACGTGCGACCATGCCAACACCTTAGGGTCTTTCGTCGCTTGAATGGCCTTCTGGAAGTTCTCGAACGCCCCATCCCGATTCTTGTTGGCCACGGCGACCTGCGCGAGGATGAACAGTGCCCGCCCCTGATCCCCGACTTTCCGATCCAGGGCCTGTTGCGCCAGTTCCTGGGCTCCCTTGGCATCGCCAGCGGACAACCGCTGTTCGGCCGTGGAAAGCATCCGACGGTCTTCCATGCGCGACAGTTGCACCAGTTCCGGCGTAGCCACCTCGGCGAACTCTATATCGGCGGCGGCTTTCTGCTCCGCCTTAATGTCGATCCCGTCGATCATATCCGCGTAGGACGTGCGCAGCCCCGCGGGATCCTTTTCGAATTTCACCAGTGCATCATAGAAATAGTGCGTCAGGATGTAGCCCTGCTTCACGGCATCATCCACAGCCTGGGTTCGCATGGCTTCCGCCGTCTGCTTCGTCCCTGATGTGCGGATCTCAATCGCCCGCACCATGCATTCCGTCACCAGCAGGGATATATCCTCCTTGAAGCTCTCCTCCAACGGCGCGCGGCGCACCGACTGCAGCAGCGGTTCCAGACGCTTGACCGCGCCATAATTCTTTTCCGCCAGCGGATCCAGCAGGTAATGCAGATACGTGTGCCGGATTTCCTCCATCTTCAAAGGTTCCGTCGCATGCGGATCGGGCGAAGGAAATACCACCGCGTAATAGTCCCGGCCATAGTTGCGCGCGTTGGCCTGATTGGGGTCGCCCAGGTAATCGAGATACACGGTGAATGTGCGGCCGAGATACTCTCCCGACTGCATTTTCAAATAAATGTCGTTGTCAAACACCATCTTGGCCAGCGGATCGTGATACCGCTCCACCAGCGACGCATAGTTGAAGCGGTGCCGTTCCCAGAGGTTATGAATCTGAGCGGCACTGTAGAAAAGCTCCAGTTGCTTGCCAAAATTAGCGACGCCGGCGGCATCCGGGGGAAGATCGTCTTCCCGCACGCGAGGCAGGAACTGCGGCGGGCCCTGAAGATAGAGTGCCAGCGAAATATATTGCGAAAGATCGTGCGCCTGATCGCTGGCGCGGTGCGCGTCATACCACAGGCACATCGTGGCGGCAATCTCCTGCGCGTCGGCCGACTGCCGCAGATTCTTCTGCACCTCGTCACGAATCGTACTGCGCATGGGGTCGGAGATCTTCAGGTCGGCGTCATAGCCGCAGGTATTCATGGCGGCGAGCACCGTGAAAAGCGTCTCGCTGGTGTCGAGGGTGATGGGGTTGTTAGCGTCAGCCAGACACAAATGCGCCGTCAGCCCGATCACGGCTGACGCCAGCAAAACTTGCAGAGCAGATCGCAGGAAACGGCTCAGGAAATCCTCCCGCAGAGTTGCCAGAATCATGGCCGGCTGGCCATTCCGATTCGGCGCGGAGACACTCTCAGTTTAAGGCGTCGCCGCCGGGAGGGTCAAACGTTGCTGCGAAAATCTTTTCGATTTTCACAGGAATTCGTAAACAGATTCTCCTCAACAGGCCGACCTAAGCTTTATACTTCCCAGACATGAACACGACAGCGAACTCGCGCTTGGCTCATGCCCGGGAAGCTTTCAACCAGGTTGGTGTTCTTGGCAAAGGAATGTGGCGCTACTGGCATCTGGGCGAGAGCGCGCCGCAGAGCAACGTAATGGTGCAAAAGCTCTTTGCTCTTACCGACGGCCGATCGAATGACATTCTGTTCCGGGTCCTGGAATCGAGACGAAAAGAGAATTCCCTTCGGCTCGGTTGGGATGCCACTTCGATCGTGAGCGACCTCGGCACTTCTGATCCTAGCATCGAGGAAGCGGCCCGGACGCTGCGCGAGGACGGCGTGGTGGTCTTGCCGCAGCGACTGAAGCAGGAAACCCTCCAGAATCTTTACGAGTTCGCTTTGGCCTGCGAGTACCAAACGACAATTTATGGCGCTCTCCCCACGGATCAAGGCACGGGAACTCAAGTAGAGATGCCCGTTGCTGAGCGCGGCACGAGCCGCGGCATCGATCCCTCGCACCCGCGTCACTCCGTGTACCTCACGCTTCGCGAACATCTACTCGAGAATCCCAGCGTTCAAGCTCTCTTATGCGATCCCTATCTGCTCGCGGTGGCAACGCGATATCTGCGCGTATTTCCCGTAGTTACCAAGCCTGACATGTGGTGGGATACGGAGTTTCTGCCTGCGGGCCTCCGCCCACGCCCATTTCATGTCGATTCAGGCTGCCTGCGCTGGCTCAAAGTCGGCATCATCTTGACCGACACAACGTTAGACACGCCTCACTTCGTCTATGTTAAAGGTTCGCACAATCCCAATCGAGCCACTCGACCGCTGACCAAGCGATTGGCAAGCCGCATGAATCTTAGCGATAAAGAAGTCCGCGATGTCTGCTCCGACAAAATCGTTCACATCACCGGTCCTGCGGGATCTATCATGTTGGCCGATACCCGAGGCATTCACAAGGGCGAGGTTGCCCTCCGCGGAAGCCGTTTGATTTTGTACTTTGGTCTGGAGGGAAGTGCGTTCAATAACATCGATCACCCCATCACATTGCATCACGTCGGTCCCGAACTCGCGAAAGCGATGAGCGCAAGACCGTTCAACTATCAGTTTTTCCGCATCACGGATTGACGCCGCGGTTGACTTTCGTAACTCGGGCTTCTTGTCACTGAGACATACAATGAGTTCTAACTCGCTCTTCTCTCCGACGAGTCACCCGGAGTTCAGTCATGGCGTGGGAAAAGCTTTCGCGGCAACATGCCACCGCCCTTCTCATGGGCATGTCTGTGGTCTGGATTGCGCTCGTTCTCGCCGGAGCCAGACTCACGAACTTTAACGAGCCCTACCTGCCTTTCGCGATTGCCGGAACGTCCGCCTTTTTCTTGCGAATCAAATTATCGCGATGGGAGATCTATGCCTGGTTGCTGACTTCCGCGCTTCTTGTAAAAGTCATTCACCTGCCCCATGTTCCCTTCTGGGTGTTGCGCGTCGCCGCTTCGCTGGCTTTACTCGGCTTCGGTGCGGCGATCCTGATGGGGTTGCGTGCCTTGTGGTCGGAGCGCGAAGGTCGCGAGAATGGGCTGGCCGTGCTCATTCCCGCCCTGATTCTGATCGTATTCATTCTCGGATGTGCCCGCGTGCTCAACCTGACCAGCGGCGTCAACCCTCAGACCGACGATGCCTGGCTCTTTGCCTTCGATGGCAGCCTGGGCTTCCAGCCTAGCTTCACCCTGGGAAAGGTGATGTACGACAGCATCTTCCTCACCAGCAGTTCGATTCTGACCTACTTGGCTCTGCCCTTCGCCATGGCGGTCGTTTGTGCGTGGCAAATTCCTCTCGGTGCGCGGCGAATTTCCTGGTACATGCTCACCGTTTTGCTGCTGGCCGGAGTCGGCGGCTGGCTGCTTTATAACATCGTTCCCGGGACCGGCCCGATCTACGCCTTCAACTCCGACTTTCCGTGGAAAGAACTTCCCTACAAAGATCTGCCCCGCTTCGTGTTGGGAAAAATGACGATTCCCACCACCATTCCCCGCAATGCTATGCCGTCGTTGCACGTGGGATGGGCCGTGCTGTTGTGGTGGAACAGCCGCAAATTTCCCCGTGCGTTGCGGGCGTCGGTGCTGGTGTTCCTGATCGTGACGGTCTTCGCTACGCTTGGAAGCGGTCAACATTATCTTGTCGATTTGGTTGGCAGCCTGCCCTTCGCCCTCACCGTGCAAGCGGCGGCCTTCCTCGCATTCCGCGATCAATCGTCGGCCAGCAGATCTCGGCTGATGATCGCCGCACTGGGCGGGCTCGCATTGACGCTGGCCTGGCTCGGTGCGGTGCGTTTTGGCGTCGGTCTGGCACTCGCGTCTCCAGCCATCCCCTGGAGCTTCATGTTGGCCGCCATTTCGACTACGATTTGGCTCCGGCGCTGGATCTCGTCGAGCGAACCGAACCCAGGCCTAAGCCGGTACTCGAACGCCACTGAATCTCTCTCCCAGCCTGCTCCGGCTGAGGTCGCCTCGCCCTAGTT
The DNA here is from genome assembly GCA_030039195.1 of Candidatus Sulfotelmatobacter sp. Taxonomy (GTDB): domain Bacteria; phylum Acidobacteriota; class Terriglobia; order Terriglobales; family Acidobacteriaceae; genus Sulfotelmatobacter. Next base: position 10,866 of record JASHQK010000578.1, on the reverse strand, counting down.
TGCAATCGCTTTGAGGGCCCGGCTTCCCCGTTCGGAGGAAGAACATCCCCGTCCACCAGTGAAATCCGCCTATTCGATTGAAATCCAAGCACTTACAACAAAAGTCGTTGCGCTCTCGGGCCTACTCTGGTACCCTTTCTTGAGGCTGGAGCTTCGACGCGCCGCCCAGTCGCGGCTGCCAGGATCCCACCGTCTTCCCCCGGAAGCTGAACGTTCCTGCATTGATGCGTTTTAGGCTTTGTATCTCGCGACTCGAGCAAACTTAATCAGGAGACACCATTGTGTCCAAGAATCGCTATCTGTTTACCTCCGAATCTGTGACTGAGGGCCATCCCGACAAGATCGCCGACCAGATCTCCGATGCCATCCTTGATGCCTGCATCGCCGACGACCCGCTCAGCCGCGTTGCGTGCGAAACCTTGACCGCAACCGGCCTGGTTATGATCGCCGGCGAAATCACTACGAAAGCTTATGTCGACTTCCAGCAGGTGGTGCGCGGCACTGTTCAGTCCATCGGATATGACAATGCCCTCCACGGTTTCGACTGCAATACCTGCGCCGTGATCTCGAGCATCAACAAGCAGTCGGGCGACATCGCTATGGGCGTCGATACCGGCGGTGCTGGTGATCAGGGCATGATGTTCGGCTATGCCGTGAACGAGAATGAGGACCTGATGCCCACTCCGATCTCTCTCGCTCACAAGCTGACCATGCGTCTCGCGCAAGTCCGCAAAGACGGCACCCTTCCTTATCTTCGCCCCGATGGTAAATCCCAAGTCACAGTCGAATACGATGCGAACGGCAAAGTCATCCGCGTGGATGCGGTCGTGATCTCGACCCAGCACGCCGAAACCGTTACCAATGACGAACTTCGCGCCGGCATTCTCAAGCACGTGATTCAGGCCGTCATTCCCGCGCATCTGCTCGATGAAGACACGAAATACCACATCAATCCCACGGGACGCTTCGTGATTGGCGGGCCCATGGGAGACACGGGTCTGACGGGCCGCAAGATTATTGTCGATACGTATGGCGGCATGGGACGTCACGGCGGCGGTGCTTTCAGCGGAAAGGATCCGACCAAGGTCGATCGTTCAGCTGCGTACATGGCACGCCACATCGCGAAAAACGTTGTCGCTGGCGGACTCGCCGACCGTTGCGAAGTGCAGCTTGCGTACGCCATCGGCGTAGCTGATCCTGTGAGCGTGCTGGTCGAAACTTTCGGCACAGAAAAAGTTGACCCCGCGATCATTCCGGACCTGATTCGTGCGCACTTCAGGCTGACGCCGCGCGCGATTATCGATTCGTTGAACCTCCGCCGTCCGATTTACAAGAAGACTGCGGCTTACGGACATTTCGGCCGCAGTGATCGTGATTTCACCTGGGAGGCGACCGACAAAGCAGCCAAGCTGGCCAGCGATGCCGGTCTTCGGGAACCCGTAGCCGCGAGAAAATAGTCCTTGCTCAGCGACCTCAGCGCACCCTCTGCGGCCTCTGCGATCTAAGATTTTTGTTTGTCGCAGAGTGCGCGGAGGACTTTCGCAGAGAACGCGGAGAAGAAGCCAATAAAAAGTACCGCTTATTTCAGCGCGATAAAGGGGAAGAAGTAATGTCAACCGCCGCGATCAATTGCGATATCAAGAACGTCGAACTGGCCGATCTGGGCAAGAAGCGCATCGAGTGGGCGAACCAGTCGATGAAGGTTCTGCAGATCATCCGCAAAGAATTCATCAAGAACCAGCCGCTGGAGGGAATCCGCATCTCGGCCTGCCTGCACGTCACCGCCGAGACCGCCAATCTCGCTATCTGCCTGCGCGATGGCGGGGCCGACGTCGTCCTCTGCGCCTCCAATCCGCTCTCCACGCAGGATGACATTGCCGCCTCCCTTGTCCGCGATCACAACATTCCCGTATTCGCGATCAAAGGCGAGGACAACGATACCTATTACCACCACATCATCGCCGCGATCGACCACAAACCGCATATCACGATGGACGACGGCGCCGACCTCGTCACGATCCTGCACACCAAGCGCACCGATGCGCTCGAAGGCGTCATCGGTGGAACGGAAGAAACTACGACCGGCGTCATCCGCCTGCGCGCCATGTCGAAGGAAGGCGTGCTGAAGTTCCCGATCGTTGCAGTCAACGATGCTGACACGAAGCATCTGTTCGACAACCGCTACGGCACCGGTCAATCCACGATCGATGGCATCATCCGCGCGACCAATTTCCTGCTCGCCGGGTCGAAGTTCGTCGTCGCCGGCTACGGATGGTGTGGCCGCGGACTGGCTTCCCGCGCCCGCGGATGCGGCGCCGAAGTGATCGTCACCGAAGTCGATCCCACAAAAGCGCTCGAAGCTGTCATGGACGGTTTTCGCGTCATGTCGATGAGCGAAGCCGCCAAGCTTGGGGACGTCTTCTGCACCGTTACCGGCAACAAGAGCGTGCTCACCAAGGAGCACTTCGCGCTGATGAAGGACGGAGCCATCATTTCGAACTCCGGCCACTTCAACGTGGAAATCGACATACCGGCGCTCGAAGCCATGTCGTCGTCGAAGCGGACAACTCGGAATTTTGTGGACGAGTATTCGCTCAAAGACGGACGCAAGATCAACCTGCTCGGCGAAGGCCGCCTGATCAATCTCGCCGCAGCCGAGGGCCATCCGGCCAGCGTGATGGACATGAGCTTCGCCGATCAGGCGCTCTCGGTCGAGTACATGGTCAAGAATGCTAAAACGCTCGAAAAGCGGGTCTACAAAGTCCCTGACGAACTCGACAAGCGTGTGGCACGTCTGAAGCTCGAATCGATGAGCATCAAAATCGACAAGCTGACGCCCGAGCAGGAAGAGTATCTGGCGGGGTGGAGCGAAGGAACGTAAGAGCAGTTGTGGAAGAGCGGCGCTTCAGCGCCGCGTGGAGCAGAAGATCAAGAGAATGAGTGCCCCACTTCTGGCCGCAGTTGCCAGAGGTGGGGATTTTGATTTTTGGGTTGCCTTATCCTTGTCGCCCTGCCCACCTCAGGATAGACTTGCGCTTCCTTGGGAGAACCATATGAAACCTCTTCTGCTGTTTCTGACCCTCGCTCTGACCGCTGCTCACGCCCAATCCTCCGACCCGCTCGAAGGGCTCTGGCAGGGCTACGACGGCGAGTGGGGCCATGTTTCCCGTCAGCTCGTGGCTCTAGCCGAAGCGATTCCCGCGGACAAGTATGCGTGGCGTCCCGGTCCCGGCGTCCGGTCCACGGGCGAAGTTCTGATGCACATTACCGAAGCCAACTTCTGGTTGCTGAGCGAGACTGGACAAAAGATGCCGGCAGATTTCCCGGCCGACGCGACCAAGATCGCAACCGACAAGCCGAAAGTGATCGACTGGCTGAAGCGCTCGCTTGAAGCGGTCCGGCAAGCGCATGCATCAGAAACGCTGGCGGATTTGCAGCGAAAAGTAACGATTGAGCACCGTCAGGCCACGGTTGACGGCATCTACCTGCGAATCCTGATTCACGACAACGAGCACATGGGACAACTCGTCGCTTACGCTCGCGTGAACGGCATCGTGCCTCCGTGGTCAAAGTAGACATATCCGAGTAGACGTGATGGGGTGCCCCACTTCTGGCCGCGATTGCCAGAAGTGGGGATTTTGATTTTGAGCTGTGCTCACGGAAGAAAGCCGAAAGAGGATGGCATCAAAGCCCGGCGAGGCCGCCGCACTCGTAACCATCGCCAGATTGAGACGGGAAGGTAACGATCACAAACCGCAACTCGACCTTGGCTCCCACCGCTTGGGCGAATTCTCATTCATGCCAACGAACACACGCTCCCACGGCTCGAAGGCTGGCATGAATGGCCCAGTTCCACGCCGGCCGCGAAACCGCCGGGCAGGAAATCCTGCCAAGCGACAACCATCAATACCCTCAGACCATCATCGCCGGACCGGAGCGCCGCGATTCGTACCACAACGCCAGTTCCACACGATTCCACAGGCCCAGTTTGTCGTAGATCACACGCAGGTAATTCTTTACGACGTGTTCTGTGGTGCCGATTTCCCGGGCGACTTCGCAGTTCTTCATGCCTTCGGCAACAAGTTGGATGACTCTCCGTTCCCGTTCATTGGGGATACGACTTCCATAGCGCTCGTCTGCAGACACGATTGCCTCCGATAAAGTAGCGTTGCTAACTTGACTCGCTTGATTCCACCTGTGATCCCGAAACGCAGAAACAATCGGTTGAAATGCGCTTTCACGGTTCGCCGAGCCATATTGAGTTGGCTGGCGATCTCGGCGTTGTCACATCCCTGTAAGAGTAGTTCTACGATTTGCTTCTCGCGTGGGCCCAGCCGAACGTTGGGGGTTTCATTCATCCGGATACCCTCGTAGTTTTTCTCCTTCCTTCTGTGTCAGATACAACTCAACCTCGACCGGAGGGTGTAGCACCCACGATGCCATTACCGTTCATTTTTCCTCTGTGACTGTGGAACGCGGTTTTTCCACAGCCTATCGCACCATATGTGGCCGATTCGCAGGGCATCAGATCCGAATCCCTGCTTGGCTCAATGACATGGACAGGGTTCGCAGTTCGCGAAAGACCCTCAGAATTGGCGCAGAATCAGGCGAAATCGCCTAGCCCTGCCTCTCTACCGGAACACCACCCCCCGAACCCGTTCGCCTTTACCAAGGGGATACGTGAGTTACCTTAGTTTGGTAAATTATCAAATCGGGTCGGTGGAGTCTGGAATTACAGCGTGATTTCCCCCACCTATAGGGTGAACACCTTAGACGAAACTTCCAACTTTCAGGTGGCATTTCGGCACAAATTACACAATAGGGCAGGCGTAGCCATAGAAGGCTTCCCGTTATGGGAAAGCCCCGAACCACTTCCTCTCGTTTCTTACTCCTCGTCAGGCGATGCCCCAAATTCACTAAACCGCCAAGGACACGAAGGAGCACGAAGGATGCAAGCGCTTTTCGTTCATGTGGCTTCGTGCCCTTTGTGGTTAATTTAAGGCACCACCCTCCCTCCACCAACCAACTGATATGAGCCCAACCGTTAGAATGGGAATATGAAAGACTGTCGCCAGTTTTATATCAACGGCGCCTGGGTCAATCCGGAGAAGCAGCAGGATTTCCCAGTCACCAATCCTGCCAACGAAGAAACTGTCGCCACCATTTCACTTGGGAGCGCCGCTGACGTTGACAAGGCGGTCCATGCCGCCAACGAGGCCTTCCACTCCTATTCAGAAGCATCGGTCGACGCGCGGCTGAGCCTGCTGCGGAACATCATCGATGTCTACAAAGCAAAGAGTGAAGAGATGGCCGAAGCCATTTCCATGGAAATGGGCGCTCCGCTCTCGTTCGCGCGCAAAGCCCAGGTTCCGGCGGGCCTGGGACACCTGCTGGAGGCTGTGAGAGTTTTGGAGCACTTTCAATTCGAGCAGGTAAAGGAATCGACCTTGATGAGGAAAGAACCGATCGGAGTCTGCGGCTTGATAACGCCTTGGAATTGGCCGATGAACCAGATTGCCTGCAAGGTGGCGCCCGCACTCGCCGCGGGATGCACCATGGTCTTGAAACCCAGCGAACTGGCTCCGCTCTCGGCATACCTTTTCGCGCAGATACTGCATGAAGCGAAAGTTCCCCGCGGAGTCTTCAATCTGATCAATGGAGACGGGCCGACGGTCGGCGCCGCGATCGCCGGGCATCCCGACATCGCCATGGTTTCCTTTACCGGATCGACGCGGGCCGGAGTTGCCGTCGCCGTTGCCGCCGCTCCCACCGTGAAGCGCGTTACGCAGGAACTGGGAGGAAAATCGGCGAACATTGTTCTCGACGACGCCGATTTCCCCAAGACCATAAGAGAAGGCGTGCAGTCGTGTTTTCGCAACACCGGGCAATCGTGCAACGCGCCCACGCGCATGCTCGTGCCCAGATCGCGTATGGCCGAGGTCGCGCAGATCGCGAAGCAGGAGGCGGAAGCAGTCAGAACGGGAGATCCGCGAAGCAGTGACACGAATCTAGGCCCGCTCGCGGGCAAAGCGCAATTTGAAAAAGTTCAGCGTCTGATTCAACAGGGCATTTCCGAAGGGGCGACTGTCATCGTCGGAGGCACAGGCAGGCCGGAGGGCATCAGCCAGGGCTATTTTGTGAAGCCAACCATCTTCACCGATGTCCGCAATGACATGACCATTGCTCGGGAAGAAATTTTTGGTCCGGTGCTCTGCATCATCCCTTACACCGACGAGGACGATGCATTGCGCATCGCCAACGACACACCTTACGGATTATCCGGCTTCGTGACCTCCGGCGATCGCGAACGGGCGCGGCGCGTGGCCAAACGGATCCGCGCCGGCAATGTGCACATTAATGGCGCGCGGGTGGATTTCGGCGGCTGCTTCGGCGGTTACAAACAGTCCGGCAACGGCCGGGAGTGGGGCGAAGCCGGGCTGGAAGAGTTTCTGGAACTGAAGGCAGTCTTCGGCTATGCCGAAAGCGTCAAGCAATGAAGAGCGGACACCTCGTCCGACTTCTCCCGGCGTCACTCACAAAGGCACAGCGGGATTGATACCTATGGCATACTCGCCGCATCGCAGTTGCCGGGAGGAGCGTTCGCCGTCGGCGGCGTGGGTGGAGTCGACCAGGGAACATTTGTGAAATCGAAGAAGTCGAGCAGATTGGGCTGCGCGGCATCACGGTTCGTAAGATGAGCCGAGGCGCCGATGAATCGATTTTCCACGAACTTGATCACTGCCGTGTGGTCCATGGGAATGTGCGAGACATAATGCTTGCGCACGAACGGCGATATCACCAGGTTGGGAAGCCGGAAACCGAGCTGGGCTGCGAATCCCTGCTGCGCCGGAGCATCCCCGGGAGTGGCGCCCGGATCATCCGGAACAAGGTCGCAATGCAGAGTGGGAGTTCCATCCGGCGGCAGGCACGGCTCATACGAGTCAGCATTGACCGCAATCGTGCCGATATCGGGAATCGTTCCCAGCGAGCTGTCGGTGTTCAGGTTCGAAGAGCCTGGAACAGGTGGCACATGATCGAAGTATTCAAACTGAACAGGCTGAAGGACTGGCCTTCATCGTCCACGTTGACGAACTTAGATAATTTGTCATCGATACCATCGACCGTATAAGTATTTCCATCCTCGCTGACGGCCCAGTTATTGGCCACGCGATAGGGATTGAGCATCCCAAAGTAAGAATCGAACGTGCGATTTTCCTGCAGCATAAAGATCACATGCTCGATAGACTGCAGGCTCGCCGCAGTTGGCGTCGGAGGATTAGGCTGAGGGTTGGGGGACGGCATCGCATTTTTTATGCCGACGCATCCCAAGAGATGCTGCACAAAAGCAGGATGAATGCCGGAAGAAAGGGCTTTCGCATTCTGATCGGAGCCTCTCTGATCAAAGTTACAAGCTTATTTCTCATGTCGGATGCCCTGAGAATGTTGGCGCGAAACAGTGGTCCTGCCTGTCCGGCCGCGGGAGCACGTAGGCAAGCCGATAGCAATGCGATGAGAAACTCAGGTCAGCTCTGATAGTCTTTTCTTCCGTAACACTTCGGTCTCGATCTTGCGAAAAGTCCTCTTTATCACTGTGCTCGTCCCCATCCTCGGCGGCTTAGGATGGTGGTACTTCCGCGAGCGAACCCTCCCCGACTATGGTCCGGCCTATCGTGAATACGCCTACGTGAGCAACGGCAAGAGCAACACGGTCAGCGTGATCGATCTGCGCACATTCGCCCTCGCCAAGACCATCCAGGTGGGCGGCGAGCCAACTGGCGTCGCAGCCAACACACACAAGAATGAAATCTACGTGGTGAATACCGATTCGAACAGCGTCAGCGTTATCGACGCGGAAAGAAACGCCGTAGTGAGCACCATCGCCGTGCACTTGCGGCCATATTTCATCGATGTGAGTCCGAACGGCAAACGCGCCTACGTGGCCAACTCCGGTTCGAATGATGTCAGCGTGATCGATCTGGAAAAACGGGCAGTCATCGCCAGCATTCGGGTCGGAACTGCTCCAGGATTGGCGCGTGTTTCTCCGGATGGCGACACCGTCGTCGTCTCAAATCGTAGTGACAATTCGGTCTCGCTGATCGATTCCAGACTTCTCCACGTGCGCGCGACTCTGCCGGTCTGCGAGCACCCGGAAGACATTGCCCTTCTTCCCGACTCCAGCAAAGCGTTCGTTTCTTGTTCCGGATCGTCCCAGGTTGCGTCGATTCAGTTGGCCAGCGAGCCGGCAAGCGCGGCATCGAAGACCGCTGAAAAGAGAGATGACCGTGTGCTCGCGCTCCTCGATGTTGGCCGCACGCCCGTCAGCCTGACTGTCAAACCCGATGGCGGCGAGATGATGGTCTGCAATTTCGATTCCGACAGCATTTCGATCATCGAGACTTACAATGACGAAGTTGGCAGCAGCCCCGAGATCGGGCATCAGCCATCCAAGGGCGTGGTCACGCTCGACAACTCCCGGCTTTATGTCTCCAATTTCGGATCGAACACTGTTGCCGTCTACGACATCGATATGGGACGTCTCATCACCACGCTAACTGTCGGCAGCCGTCCCGATGGGCTCGCACTCACGCCCGATCAGAATTACCTGCTGGTGCTCGATACTCAGTCGGGCGACGTAACGGTCATTCAGAAGCGCAAACCGCGCAAGCTGGAACCGAGCGAGTATTCGCTGCTCACGCTGATTCCCGTGGGCGTGCAGCCCAACGCCATTGTGGTGAAAGCGTTCATGGCGAACCATACGGCAAAATGAATTGGAACGTTTCACATCTCGTCATTCCGAACGAAGCGGGGAATCCGCTGTTTTCCTGCGCAAGGAAGTCCTGGCCAGCTTCGCCGTCTCGGAACGACAATTGACAAAGAACACGGGAGCGATCGGTACCGCGAGATCCCATGCTGCTGCAGGAAAACATTCCCCTGGCGCCGCTCACGACCTTTAAGATCGGTGGACCCGCCCGCCTTTTCGTCGAGGCCAACTCGCGCTCAGAAGTGGAAGAAGCCGTCAGATTCGCGCGCCAGAGCGATCTACCGTTGTTCATTCTTGGCGGCGGCAGCAATCTCCTGATCTCGGATGCGGGCTGGCCCGGCCTGGTTCTGAAAATCGGAATCACAGGAATCGACCGACGCCCGGGTATGGACGAAGGCCGCGTTTTCTTCGACGTCGGAGCGGGAGAATCCTGGGATCGCTTCGTCTCCCACGCGGTCGTGGCGCAATGTGCGGGCGTCGAGTGCCTGAGCGGAATCCCGGGCAGCGTCGGCGGAACTCCCGTGCAAAATGTCGGTGCGTACGGACAAGAGGTCTCAGGCACAATCGACTCCGTCGAAGTTTTCGACCGCCGCGATGAAGAGGTTCGCGAGTTGTGCAACGAAGCCTGCGGATTCTCCTATCGCTCCAGCATCTTTAACACGAGCGAGCGAGATCGATTCATCATTCTTCGCGTCACTTACGCCCTAGTGCCCGGCGGCGAAGCGCATCTGGAGTACGCCGATCTGCAGCGCCATTTTGCAGGACGCGAAACCCGACCGAGCTTGGCCGAAGCGCGCGAAGCCGTGCGCCACATTCGCGCGCGCAAAGGCATGCTGATCGTTCCCGGCGATCCCGATGGCGAGAGTGCTGGATCGTTTTTCAAGAATCCGGTACTCAGCGACGGGCAACATGCCGATTTGGAAAAACGCGCCCACGCCAAGGGGCTTACGATTCCCACCTATCCCGCGCTCGAACAAAGACGCAAAGTTTCCGCGGCCTGGCTCGTGGAGCGCTCCGGCTTCGCCCGCGGATTCGGCTATGGCCACGTTGGCATCTCGAGCAAGCATTCTTTGGCGCTCGTGAATCGCGGCGGAGCGACAGCGACGGAAGTGCTCGCCTTGAAAGACGAAATCCAGCACCGGGTCGAAGAAATCTGGGGCGTTCGACTGGAGCCAGAACCGGTGTTTGTTGGCTGAGCCAGAAGTCAGAGGTCTGAGGTCCCGAGGGCCGACCTCGAAAAAGAAGGAATTCCACGCCCCGGCCCCGGAACCCTGGTCTCTGACCCTATTCCGCAAGGTTTCTGCCCGCCACCGTTCTCTAGAAGAAATTCATGAACAAAACGGCTTCCAATCCGGTCTTCATGATTGAGGGCAGACGAGTGGTGGCGGGGGAAGCGATCCTGAGCGGCGCGTCGGTCATCGGTGACAGCAGGGACGAGACGAGCAAGAGCGCACACACCCGGGCCAAGAGCTCCGACGAAGCGCTCGCCGCCCTGGTTCGGGAGCATTCGCGGGTGGTTTACCGCATCGCGTATGCGGCGCTGCGGCACCATCAGGACGCTGAAGATGTGACGCAGGAAACATTTCTGCGCGTGCTGCGGTATCGGTCGAAATTGGCGGCTGTCGCCGACCCGAAAATGTGGCTGGCGCGTATTGCCTGGCGCGTGGCTGTGGATCGAAGCAAGCGCCGTCGTAGCCAGAGTTCGGTCGACGATGAAACATCCACTTTGGATTTGGCTTCGGACGCGCCAACGGTTGAAGCACGACTCGCGGAATCGCAGGTTACTACGATTCTGGAGAAACTGATTCAGGCTTTGCCAGGGAAATTGCGGCAGCCGCTGATTCTCTCGACCGTGGAGGAGATGTCGCCGCGGGACGTGGCTGTGGTTCTTGGGATCAAAGAAAGCGCGGTGCGCTCACGCGTGTTTCGCGCGAGGCAGATTCTTAAAGAGAAGCTGACTGGGCGGATAGGCAGCAGAGGTTAGGAATGGACAGCAATTACTCAAAATTGTCAGACAATGCCCAGATTGAACCCTACGCTCTCGACCGCGCTCTCGATGTGGCGCTGGCAAAGTACGCCGCCGTCGAGCCGAGAGCGGGAATCGA
>JASHQK010000577.1 GCA_030039195.1 Candidatus Sulfotelmatobacter sp. | reverse complement strand
TTCTACTCTGGAATGGCCGATCACGAGGCAAAGCTGGTGGGGCTCATGCTTGAGATCCTGCGGCGGGGTCCAATGCGGACGCCCACCTTGCACGAGATCGAGGAGTGCGATGCCGTCCTCATCCTGGGCGAGGATTTAACCAACGTCGCTCCACGAATGGCTTTGTCGGTGCGGCAGTCGGTGCGACAGCAGCCGATAGAAGCTGTCAAGAAACTGAAGGTTCCTCTGTGGCTGGATTATGGCGTACGGGATGCGATGCAGGATGCGAAGGGGCCGCTCTATATTGCGACGCCTTACCGCACTCGGCTGGACGACGTCGCCACAGCGACATTCCGCGCCGCACCTGACGATTTGGCTCGCTTCGGATTTGCAATCGCACACGCTCTCGACTCGCGTGCGCCGATTTCACAAGAGATGTCACAAGATTGGCCGCTGGCAGATTCGATTGCTCGCGCCCTCAAGACCGCCAGGAAGCCTTTGGTGATCTCGGGTACCAGCTGCGCCAGCGAGGCTGTCGTTCAGGCGGCTGCAAATGTGGCCATGGCGGCGCATGCCGAACTAAGCTTCACCGCGCCGGAATGCAACACCATTGGCGCCGCACTCATTGGCGGTAACTTGTTGCACACTGCGTTTCAGGCGGTCCGGGATGGACACGCCGATACGGTGATCATCCTGGAAAATGACCTCTATCGCCGCGCGCCCCGGGCGGAAATTGACTCCATGCTCAAGGCCGCGCCGCACGTGATCGTTCTCGATCATCAACCCAATCCGACGGCAGAGAAAGCGGAACTGATTCTGCCAGCGGGCACGTTCGCCGAATCGGACGGGACCTTCATCAGCAGCGAGGGCCGCGCCCAAAGATTTTTCCAAGTCTCGACGCCGCAGATCGAGCTCATGGCTAGCTGGCGCTGGTTGAAACCAGATCACTGGGAGAATCTGGATGACGTGCTTGGGGCGATGGCCGAAGCGTTGCCAGAACTCGCGGCTGTACGCGATGCGGCCCCGTCGAGCAAGTTTCGCATTGCGGGGGCGAAGATTCCACGCTCGCCGCATCGCGAAAGCGGACGGACCAGCGTCCTCGTCAACATCGATATATCGGAACCCAAGACGCCCGACGATCCCGACTCAGCCCTCTCGTTTTCCATGGAAGGAACGCCGGACCAGCCGCCTGCGGCGCTGGTTCCTTTTTTCTGGTCCCCGAGTTGGAACTCGATTCAATCCGTCAACACGTATCAGAAAGAGGTTGGCGGGCCGTTGCGCGGCGGCGATGCAGGCGTGCGCATGTTCGAGCCTGCTCCCAGGAACGGGCAGGCCTATTTCAGCGTCATTCCTCCAGCATTCAGCCCCCGCCAAGGCGAGTGGCTGCTGGTACCGATGTACCACATCTTTGGCTCCGATGAACTGAGCCTTTCGGCGCCGGGAATCCGAGAACTCGCCGCGAAGCCTCATGTGGCTGTGAACACCAACGAGTTTGCGGAGGGCGTGGAAGTCGAGGTGATTTGTGGCGATACCACCTTGCGCTTGCCTGTCGTGATCCATCCCGAGATGCCGGTCGGTGCTGCTGCGCTGTCAGTTGGTCTATCTCCGCTTGTCGGAATTCAGTTGCCCGCCTGGGGAAAGATCGCGAGGCCGAAATGACGAGTCCCCACCCGATCCTTTCGATTCTCGGCATTGTCATGGTCGCGTTGAGCATCGCCGCCTTCCTGATCTGGGTTGAACGCCGATTGCTTGCGCTCTGGCAAGACCGTTACGGGCCGAACCGCGTCGGACCCTTCGGGCTGCTCCAGGTTCTGGCTGATTCCATCAAGATTTTCATGAAGGAAGACTGGATCCCTCCTTTTGTGGACCGACCCGTATTCGTGCTCGCCCCCGCGATTGTCTTCGTGACGGTACTGATGTCTTTCGCGGTGCTTCCGGTGGCGCCGGGAATCATTGTGAGCGACTTGAACGTTGGCCTGTTGTTTTTTCTTGCCATGTCATCTCTCGGGGTCTACAGCGTCGTTCTGGCAGGCTGGTCTTCGAACAACAAATACGCCCTTCTCGGCGGCTTGCGCGCTGCCGCCCAGATGCTGAGCTACGAAGTCTTCATGGGGCTTTCACTGATGGGCGTCGTGCTGCTGGCGGGATCATTCAGTCTGCCCGCGATCGTCGAAGCACAGAAGAGAATCTGGTTCGTGATTCCTCAGTTCCCTGGCTTCGTTTTATTTCTGATCGCCGGCCTGGCTGAGACCAGACGCATTCCGTTTGACCTCCCCGAAGCCGAAAGCGAGCTGGTCGCCGGCTATCACTCGGAATACTCCGGGATGAAGTTTGGCATGTTCTTCGTCGGAGAGTACATGGGAGTCAGCTTGATCTCCGGCATGATCGCAGTTCTGTTTTTCGGAGGATGGCTCGGCCCGGTTCTTCCAGGGCTGGCTTGGTTTTTCATCAAGATGTTTTTCTTCATTGCATTCTTTGTTCTCGTGCGGGCAGCACTGCCGCGTCCACGATTTGATCAACTCATGTCATGGGGATGGAAAGTGATGTTGCCTCTAGCCCTAATCAATCTGCTTGCAACCGGCGCGGCCGTGCTGATGCGGAGATAAGAAGATGCTTAGCATCCTTAGGACAATATGGTACGTATTTCTCCATTCCTTCCAGAAAAGGATTACGGTTCAATATCCGGAGCAAAAGCCATATCTCTCGCCCCGCTACCGGGGCAGGATCATTCTGTCCCGCGATCCCGATGGAGGCGAACGCTGCGTAGCCTGCAACCTGTGTGCGGTCGCTTGCCCGGTCGGTTGCATCGCGCTTCAGGCAACCGAGGATGAGACCGGCCGGCGTTATCCGGAGTTCTTTCGCATTAACTTCTCTCGTTGCATTTTTTGCGGTTACTGCGAAGAAGCCTGCCCAACTTACGCCATCCAGCTGACACCCGATTTCGAGATCGGAGAGTTTCACCGCAAGAATCTGGTGTACGAGAAAGAAGATTTGCTGATCAACGGCCCAGGCAAGTATCCCGGCTACAACTTCTGGCGGGTCGCGGGAGCCAAGATCGGCGGGAAAGACAAAGGTGAGGCGGCACATGAAGCGCCGCCTGTCGATGTGCGCACCCTGTTGCCCTAGAGAACTTTATGGAACTCGCTTTCTACATCGCCGGCGCTGTAGCAGTCCTGTCGACCGCTTTGATGCTGACTCGACTGCACATTGTGCATGCCCTGCTGTACCTGATCGTGTCACTCTTTGCGGTAGCCGTTGTGTTTTACGTGCTCGGTGCCTCGTTTGTGGCGGCGCTCGAAGTCCTCGTTTACGCAGGCGCCATCATGGTGGTTTTTGTTTACGTGGTGATGATGCTCAACTTGGGGGCGCCGGCGGCGGAAATGGAAAAACATTGGCTGACCCCAGGGATTTGGGTTGGTCCGGCGCTTTTGGCCAGCATCCTTATTGTAGAGCTCTTTTATCTGGTCCGCGGCAACGCGGCAATTCTGGCGGCCGGCGGGGCTATGGAACCCAAGCAAGTCGGGATCGCACTCTTTGGACCTTACCTGATTGGCCTAGAACTTGCTTCGATGCTCCTGCTGGCGGGACTAGTGGGCGCATATCACCTGGGCTACCGCAAAATCGAAAAACAGGAGATTCAACATGACGCAGATACCCATGAGAGACGGGCTGCTGCTGGCGGGGATCTTGTTCTCGCTGGGGCTGACCGGCCTGCTCGTACGCCGTAATTTGATTTTCGTCCTGATGTTTTTGGAGGTCATGCTCAACGCGGCGGGCTTGGCATTTGTGGTGGCCGGGGCTCGATGGCATCAAGTCGATGGGCAAGTCATGTTTCTGTTCATTCTCGCGATGGCGGCGGCGGAGGTCTCCGTGGGTTTGGCAATGTTGCTCGAAATCTATCACCGCTTCCAGTCGCTGGATGTGGACGAACTGAGCGAGATGAGAGGCTGACGTGATCCGTTTGCTGTGGCTCATTCCGGCGTTGCCTTTCGCGAGTGCGGCAATACTCGCGCTGATTGGCTCACGTTTGTCGAAAAGATGGGCCGCAGCTTTTGGTGTAGGTTCGATCGGGCTCTCGGCCGTGATCACGATTCTGGTGGCGGCTGGCTTTTTCCTTGTGCCTCCACCGGGAAACTCCTACACCCAGCTTCTCTGGTCATGGATCAACGTCGATGGCTTTCGACCGCAGATCGGTCTCTACCTCGATTCGCTCTCGCTCGTGATGCTGCTGGTGGTTACGTTCGTCGGTTTCCTCATTCACGTTTACTCGGCCGAATTCATGATCGAAGACGACGGTTACAGCCGGTTCTTCGCTTACATGAATTTGTTCGTCGCGTCGATGCTGACCCTGCTGCTGGCAAACAATCTCCTACTCCTCTATCTCGGCTGGGAAGGCGTTGGTTTGTGCAGTTATCTGCTGATCGGATTTTGGTATCGCGATCCGGCCAATGGGCGAGCGGCGCGCAAGGCGTTCATCGTCACCCGCGTTGGCGATACCGCCATGTCGCTCGGTTTGTTTCTGCTGTTCACTCAACTGGGTACGCTCCAGATTCACGATCTCATGCAGCGAGCTTCCGCCCAGTGGCCCTCGGGGTCCTCTTATGCCGTGGCAGCGGCGTTTCTCTTGCTGGGCGGCGCAGTCGGCAAGTCAGCCCAACTTCCGTTGCAGGTGTGGTTGCCGGATGCGATGGCCGGCCCCACCCCTGTCAGCGCGCTACTTCACGCCGCGACCATGGTGACCGCTGGCGTTTATCTCATCGCGCGGACCCATGTCCTATTCTCTCTTGCGCCGTGGGCTCAATTGGCCGTCGCAGTTGTCGGGGCGTGCACGATGCTGCTGGCGGGCTGCAGTGCGCTCACCCAGCACGACATCAAGCGCATCCTCGCCTACTCGACGGTCAGTCAAATTGGCTACATGTTTCTCGCCCTGGGTGTGGGAGCGTGGCAGGCTGCGATGTTCCACTTCGTAACCCACGCCTTCTTCAAAGCCCTTTTGTTCCTTGGAGCCGGCGTCGTCATCAATGCTCTCGATGATGAGCACAGTATCTTTCGAATGGGCGGTTTACGCAAAGAACTGCCCATCACTTTCTGGACGTTTCTCGTTGCCGGCTGCTCTCTGGCGGGATTGCCATTTCTTACCGCCGGCTTTTTCAGCAAAGACCTGATTATCTGGGACGCGTGGTCTGCGCAGAACGGGAATCCGGCACTCTGGGTTGCGGCTATTATCGGCGCGCTGCTTACTTCGCTCTACACATTTCGCATGATCTTCCGCGTATTCTTTGGACCGCTGGGTCTACCGGTGACGACGCGGCCGGGCTATCGGATGACGATCCCCTTGGTGGTCCTCGGCTTTCTTTCCATCATAGGCGGATGCCTGAAACAGCCTCTGCTCGATTTCTTGCGCTCGGCGTTGCCATCCACCGTCGAGGCACATGCTGGCGCCTTGACCGAGATTCGCTCTGAAGCGATTGCCGGACTCATATTCGTAATTGGCTTGTATTTCGCGTACCTGTTCCACCTTCAGAAACGCAACCTGGCGGAGACTCTGGTCGCAAACCCGATCGGGCGCGCGCTGCACGAGTGGTGGTTTGCGGACTGGGGTTTTGACTGGATCTACGACAAAGTCTTCGTGCAGCCCTTTATCTGGGCCTCCGAGATCAACAAAAGTGATTTCATCGACGCGTTTTACACCGGCGTCGCGTGGCTGATGCAGTGGTTTTACAGGGAATTGAGCAGCACCGAAACGGGTCGTGTCCGCTGGTACGCTGCTGGCATGGCCGCAGGCTCGGTGCTGTTTATAGCGATGGTGATCTTCCGATGATACTGGTCTGGCTCATTGGAATTCTGTTGATAGGCGGCGTTCTCGCCTGGCTTGCGGAGCGCTGGAGCGCGCAACTGCCAAGGTGGATCTCGCTGGTTGCGATTGGGACGGACCTTGTCCTGGCTGCCATCATCTGGGCAGGCAGTGCCTTCCACGGAACCCAACCGTGGCTCGACGAGGTCGACTGGAATTGGGTACCTAGCTTTGGCATCCACTTCCATCTCGCGCTGGATGGACTCAGCTTGCTGATGCTGATGCTCACCTTTCTGCTGGGCATCATGGCTGTGCTCGCCTCGTGGACAGAAATCCGCGAAAGGGTAGGCTTTTTTCACTTCAATCTGATGTGGGTTCTGGCCGGGATCGCCGGCGTATTCCTGGCCATGGACTTGTTCCTGTTCTATTTTGCCTGGGAACTGATGCTCGTCCCGATGTATTTTCTGATCGTCATATGGGGACACGAACGGCGAGTTTATGCCGGCGCTAAGTTTTTCCTTTTTACCCAGTGCAGCGGGCTGCTGATGCTGATCGCCATCCTCGCCCTCTATTTTCTCCACCATCAGGCGACGGGCGTCTACACCTTCGAATATTCGCAGTTGTTGAACAGTCGGCTAAGCCCGCGGGTAGAGCTCTGGATGATGCTTGGTTTCTTTGTTGCGTTTGCCGTGAAGTTGCCGGTCGTTCCGCTGCACACCTGGTTGCCGGATGCCCATACCCAGGCTCCCACCGCCGGAAGTGTGATACTTGCGGGTCTGCTGTTAAAGACTGGCGCATACGGCTTGCTCCGTTTCGTCGTCCCGCTATTCCCGCATGCGGCTCATGAATTTACTCCTGTAGCTTTGGCACTGGCCGTGACCGGGATCGTTTACGGTGCTGTCATGGCGTACTCGCAGACGGATCTGAAGCGTCTGGTTGCCTACACCAGTGTCAGTCATCTCGGGTTTGTGCTGCTCGGAATCTTCTCCTGGAACCAGCTTGCGCTTCAGGGTGCGATCATGACGATGATCTGTCACGGGCTTAGCACCGGAGCGCTCTTCGTTCTGGTGGGAGGTTTACAGGAGCGCCTCAACACCCGTGATCTGGGCCAAATGGGTGGTCTCTGGGCAGTGGTGCCCCGCCTCAGCGGTGCGGCGCTGTTCTTCGGTCTGGCCTCGCTCGGTTTGCCCGGGTTGGGCGATTTCGTAGGAGAGTTCCTCGTAATGCTCGGCTCCTATCAGGTCAGTATCGCGGCCACAGTGGTGACATGTCTCGGTGTTCTGGCTTCGACTTTCTACGCGCTACGGATGGTGCAGCGCGCGTTCCAGGGTCCGAATACGCATGCTTGGAAAATCCCCGACCTGGACCTGCGGGAAGGATTCATGATGGCGGTGATGATCATTGGCCTTCTCGGGCTCGGACTTTATCCGCAGCCAGTATTCAAGACTTGCGACCGGCCTTTGGAGAATTTGCAGCGCGAGGCGCAACCCGCCATTGCTGCTGTGCGGAGATGAATTTTCATGATAAGCGCTGCGGACATAATCGCCTTACTCCCAATACTCGTGATCTCCGCAACCGCTGTGGTTGTGATGCTCGTTATCGCCTTCCGCCGGAGTCACGCCCTTGCGGCAGGGCTAACACTGGGCGGACTGGCTAGCGCTTTCATCTCGATCTTTCTGGCTGTGCGGCTTGCTCCCAGGCAAGTCACATCGCTTTTACTCGTGGACCGATTCGCATTGTTTTATGTGGGCCTGATCATTGCCTCTGTTGCGGTGGTTGCAATGTTGTCATACGACTATTTCGAGCATCAGGATGTTCATCATGAAGAACTATATCTCCTGCTACTGCTCGCGACTCTTGGTTGCGCGGTGCTGGTTGAGAGCACTAACTTTGTTTCGTTTCTTCTCGGGCTAGAGATTTTGAGCGTCTCGCTATATGCCTTGATCGCGTACTTGAAAGACCGAAATCAGGCGCTCGAAGCCGGAATCAAGTATCTGGTGCTGGCTTCCGCGTCCGCTGCATTCCTCCTGTTCGGCATGGCTCTCATTTATGCCGATACCGGGACGATGGAGTTTTCAAGCATCCGGGAAATCTCGCTCGGAGGGTCCGGGCTCGGGTTGCTGGTGCCCGGGGTCGTGCTTACAGTCACCGGAATCGGCTTCAAGCTCGGCGTGGTTCCGTTTCATCTCTGGACTCCGGATGTCTACGAAGGTGCACCGGCGCCCGTGGCGGCGTTCGTCGCTACTACATCCAAGACCGCGATGGTGGCGTTGCTGCTACGCTACGCTGATTTGTCCGGCGTGTTCGCCTATCGTGGGGTGTTCCTCGTATTCGCGATCATCGCGATTGCCTCCATGTGCGCGGGCAATCTGCTCGCGCTCGGGCAGAGAAACGTGAAGCGGATTCTGGCTTACTCTTCGATTGCTCATTTCGGATACATATTGGTGGCATTTCTGGCGGGCGGAGTCATGGGAATCGAAGCGGCCAGCTTCTACCTGGTGGCCTACACTGCAACGCTACTTGCTGCATTTGGAGTCGTGACAGTGTTTTCCAGTGCGGCGCGTGACGCCGACGATATCGAAGACTACCGCGGCCTATTCTGGCAGCGACCGGTGCTCGCCTCTGTCTTAACCCTCGCGCTGCTCTCTCTCGCCGGCATTCCGGCGACCATGGGATTCGTTAGCAAGTTCTACGTGCTCGCTGCCGGTGCAGAGGCCTCCGTCTGGCCCTTGATTTTGATTCTCGCTATCACCAGCGTCGCTGGCCTTTTTTATTACCTCCGAGTCGTCGTGGCACTCTACTCAGCTCCACCAGCGCATTCTTTCACGGAAGCAATATCAATATCGAAGACCGGAGCGTTTGTCGTGGTCGCACTCTCGATTCTCTTGATCTGGAGCGGGATCTATCCCACGCCGCTGCTCAAGCTGGTACAAAGAGCCGCAGCGTTACACGATGCTCGTGATGCGGCGTTCGTAACGAAATTGAACAAATGACCCCGGATTGCGGGAGGCGTCCGCCAGCGTAGAGATAGCGGCAACCGGAGGCAACTCGCATTAAGCGGGCCGCCGGTGGGCACAATCGGAAGTCGCGCCCGGCAACGATTTGATTCGTCGACAATATAGGTTCTTATGAGATAGTTGTGCGCGTTCCTGGATTGCCATCCTGAGGCTCGCGCTCTTTGTGGGCCGAAGGATTCCTTGCCCGCGTGTGGTGAGAGGAACGTTTCAGGGAGTCCTTACGATACTGCTGATCCGTGACGAGAACTCCCTGAAATGTCCGTGCTGAGATCAAATGGCCATCCAGGGAACACACAAAAAAGTAAACCGCTCTAGTCAGCTAGTGCTCGGTAGCTTGAGCCTGCAGGCTCCGGAGGCAAAGATGCGGAAACCACTGCCACTCTCCCGGACAACGCCATGTCGATCACCCTTGCAGTCTTGTTCCACACCTGGGGATCATTTTTGATCTCGTAGTGCGGTTCTTCGAAAATGATGAGCGAGCCAAGAAGAATTGCCGCAATTGATGTGATGGGCCCTATAATTCGTCGGAGAGTTACCAAGAATGACTGGCGGCAACAACCTTACTGTCGGACCCGTTCACCGTGTAGTCCTGATGGTCGATGGTCAGGACCTTCTTGCCATAGAGTCTGACCTGAACAAACGTCTCATCTCTTCGCGAAAGCCAGAATTCATCGATCTTTTCGTACTCGCGGACGAAATCGGCTCGCTCGATCCAAAACGACAACTTTTTCGCGGGATGACCTTCGATGCGCACGATGGCATAGTCGGCAGTGTCGATCCAGATCTTTCCTTCGAATAGATATTTATCCCTTCGCTTTGGTACAGCTTGCGCAACGTAACAGTGATAGGGACCGACCTGCTGTTCCCCGAGCAAATGGAGTGTGTAGTTCGGCGGCGTGATGGAGCTGTCATGATGCTGCTTTCCCGCGGCCGCCTCGATTTCACTGGCGATCAGAGGGTTCAGGGCCATGTGACGAACCAGTACAGAACCGCTCTCGGACGTGAGCACAAACGTTTTCTTGTCCGGGGCGCGGTATTCCATTCGCCCGATTTCTTCGGCATGGACCTTGCCCTTCAAGTCGACCACCTGGTACGTTCGAAGGACCGCGTAATCACGTAGCGATGCGCTTCGCCGCTCGTTGCGCGCGGTGATCAGGGCAAACAGGTGATCGGCGGTGACCCCAGGCGGCAAAGGCTCAAGAGGCGCCGTAATGCCGCTCTGACCTTCTGCAACTTGTGCGTTGGCGTTCGCCGCAAAGAGAGCCACAGCTCCGACCAGGAGCGCGGCAAGGAGCAGTATCTTGGCTGTTGTCATTGTTCCCTCTGCGGGTATTCAGCGTGTGGACGTCAATCTTCGAAACTACGCACACCACCCTGAAATTTGTTCTTGATCACGCTGGACCAGAGCCACTTGATCACCCGCGCATCGTTGTAGCAGTAGGCCAGATTGTGGTTGAGGGTCGAGAAGCAATGGCGCTGACAGGTCCCCTTCATCGCGGATAACTGGACGTCATCAAACTTGTGCTTGTCGATGTTGCCCCAGTCAAACGATGCTGCATACATCGGGAAGCAGGGAGCCACCGTGCCGTCGGTGCGAATGATCACGTTGTTTTGTCCCGCCCGGCAATTCCACTCGGCGAAGCGCAACTCGCCATTCGCATCCTGCTCG
>JASHQK010000576.1 GCA_030039195.1 Candidatus Sulfotelmatobacter sp. | reverse complement strand
AACGTCTTCGCGGATCCAGGTGCCAGACTCGTTCAGCTTGAGTGGCGCATCTTTCTGCGGCACCTGCTTCATGCAGACCAGGATTTTCACGTTCAGACTCCTGAAAGGAAACAGGAGAGTATAAATCAGCGCTCAGGATTCGGCACTCGGGGGCGGGCTGCATCTGATGGCGGGCCATGGACTGCGATGAACAGAAGCGGACGGTCGAGCGCACTACACGCGAGATCCCTCCGCCCGCTCGTAAGAACGCGGGCGTTCGGGATGACGCAGCTACTATTGATGGCAAATCGCGCGGCCGCACGATCTTCACGCCGAGTGCTAACTGCTTGAATGTTACTCCGTGATCACCGTCGATTGGCCGGAGATTTCGAAGCGCTTGCGGCAGCGCATGTTCTTGCAGGCCATCATGTCGTCTTTGCGGACCATGTAGGAGCGGGCCTTGGCGAAGCGGGCGCGGTCGCGCTCGTCGGCGCGCCCGGAAAGCTGACGCTTCTTGGTGCGGACCACCCAGGTGATTTCATACTCCGCTGCCTGGTGGCAGTGGGGACAGTTCAGCGTCGCTGGTTTCTTTTCCTGACGCTCGTCGAAAAATTCGCGCTCTTCCATAAGCCCGTCGCCGGTCGTCGGCCAGAAGCTGCTAACCACGACCGCAAAGCACATTATTACAGTTTTTGTAACCGTCGTGCTATGGCAACATGAAAGGCCGTCAATTAACCACGAAGGGCACGAAGGCGCACAAGGAAACCGGTGCTTTGTGGTCGTCGTGCAGGTGCCCTTGGTAGTGTTGTTGTTGAATCCGAGACATTGGCCATGGAAGGGACATGCTCATGGCGCGGAAAAGAAAACCTAAGCCGTTTCGCGCTGTAACGGCCGTAAAGGAGCTGGCGCGGGAGCGCCTGGGCCGGCCTCCGGCAGAAAAGATCGTTGTGGAGAAAACGAAAAAGCCGGAAAAGCACAAGCCGACGCTGGGAAAACTGCTCGGAGGCGCGGATCGGCTTGACTGACTAGTTGAAGGCCACGGTCACAAAAGTATTCGTCTCCAGGGTGATGGAGCAGGGATTCACGTTCGGGGCGGTGCTGCAATTGTTCCAGCCGCCGAAGGTCGATCCCGTCGCGGGAACCGCGTTCAGGGTAACAACAGTCCCCACGGGGAATTCAGCCGAACATTCAGTCGAAGGACTTGTGCAGTCGATGCCGCCTGGGGTGCTTAGTACGCTTCCTGCACCGTTTCCCCCAAATGTCACCGCCAGCTCCGGCCCTTGGCCGGTACCGGTGCCCTCAAAGCAAACAACGTCCGCGCTCATGTAGCCGGTAACGATCGCTCCAGAGGACGAGAGCCCTCCGGTGCTGGTGTTGGTGGTGACGGTAGCGGAGACCAGAGTTCCTCCGCAGGCGTTACCCGTCGCGGTTAACAGGCCGGCCGAATTGACCGTGAACATCTGGGTGTCGTTCGAAGCCCAGGTGACTTCACCGGTAATGTCTTTCGTGACGGGCGGATGAACGTAGGTGCCGAGCGCGCGAAGTTGCACCTGCTGCCCAGCATCGAGAGACACTGGGATGTTGGTCGCGCCGATCGTTTCCACGCTAGGCTGAATTTGGATCGAAACCAATTGCTGACTGTGCGTGCAACTGGCCTCGGCCAACATTGCTGCTGCCGCGGCCACGAGCACCAAAATGCTAAGCCACTTCCCTTTCATCACGACTCCTAGAGTTCGACACGTCCAAACAACGCCCGTGCGCCGGGACTGGCTCAATGTAGGTCAAGGGCACAGGGAAAAGCAATAGCTCGGAAGGGACGGAGCTCATTGTGCTCGACGTGTCGTGTTTTCCCATGTCTCGCAAGGGTTTCCCGGCACTATCGTGCCGGGCTTTCATTTGCCGCCGCTTCGCGGCTGGTACAAGATTTGTCCCACTCTGCATGCTGGGCGGCGAGTTTCGTAACCTCTTCTATTGGGCACCCCGCCTTTTTGCCGGCCTTCATCAGCCCTTCATCGCCTCGGCGACCACGCTGGCAAAATCCCTGACATCTTCCTCCGTCGTATCGAACGAACACATCCAGCGCACGATACATTCTTCTTCGATCCAGGGATAGAAGAAGTAGCGCTCCTTGATTTTACTGATCGCGTGACGGGGGATTTGCGCAAACACGCCGTTGGCCTCGACTTTCCAGACGATGCGGACTTGAGGAATGCCGCGTAATTCTTGTTCAAGCAGGCGAGCCATGCGATTGGCGTGTTCGGCGCTGCGCCGCCAGAGATCGTTAGTGAGCAGAGCTTCGAATTGCACGGCGATGAAGCGCATTTTCGATGCGAGCTGCATTCCCTGTTTGCGCAGAAAAAGAAAATCGGCGGCAAAGGTACGATCGAAGAAAACGACGGCCTCGCCGCCCATGATGCCGTTTTTCGTTCCACCGAATGAGAGCACGTCGACGCCGAGATCGCGCGTGCCCTGGCGTAGCGTCTGGCCGAGGCTGGCGGCGGCGTTGGCGATGCGCGCGCCATCGACGTGAAGAAACATATCGTGTTCATGGGCGAAGCGGGCCAAAGCTCGAATTTCTTCCGGCTGATAAACCGTGCC
>JASHQK010000575.1 GCA_030039195.1 Candidatus Sulfotelmatobacter sp. | reverse complement strand
CCTGCACCTGGAATTTCGACGAGCCGCACGTTTTCTTTTTCTTTGCCGGTTCGCTTGTTCTTGTTCGCCACATAAGTGCGGCTGAAATTCGGCGGAACTTCTCCGTCGTTCGATCCGTGGAACAAGATCTGCACTGACTTGACTGATAGTTGCATTGGGTCCGCTTCGCGATAGCGAATCGGGACCTCCTCGGGCGATCCTCCGAGAAACTCGACTACGGCATCATTGCTCAGGTGAAGTTCATATGCGCGTTGTAAATCCACCACTCCCGCAAGCGAAATGACGGAGCGCACGCCCGGTTCGTGCGCTGCAAGGCAAAGCGCAAGCTGGCCGCCGGCGGAATGGCCCATGATCAGAACTCGGCTTGAATCGACGCTGTATTCCTCCGCGCTGTGAAGAAGGGCGGTATATCCCGCACGTATGTCCTCGAATGTATTCGGCCAGCCGCCGCCTGGATTTCCGACTCTTCGATACTCCAGATTCGCGGTTGCCAGCCCTTGCGCAGTCAGAGCGGTGCAGATATGGCCGGCATGGATGAGGTCATATCGAGCGCGCCAATATCCGCCATGAATGTTGATCACGAGCGGATAAGGCGCCTTCGCATGCATAGTCGCAGGCAGGCGTAACTCAAAGAATTGATCTGTATCAGGGCCATACGCGATGCGAGCATCCGCAGCTTGAGGAGGAAGGCTCAGAATGTCGTTGGACATGTGCCGACCATTGTAATTTCAAGCGCTCATCACGCGGAACAGCTTCACGATCGGACCGACGCTGCGGATGCAGCCGCTCTCAGAATCTCGGGTAGAACTCCCGTCGACGGAAACAATGAGTCTGGGGTAAAGTCAATTTTCAAGCGAGAGTGCAAAAGGGGTACATTGCTATTCGCTCGTGTGCGCGGAGAGCCCTTCCTTACAATTCTCCGTATCCCCGTAGGTCACAAGTGCATACAGCAAATAAGATATTGACGCACAAGCTGCGTTGGGGCCATAACGGAGTCTAACTGCACAAAACTTGCTGGACTGGGGCTTGCCGTGGTTTCCCGATGCGCGAATCCGTCTTGCGACGCGCGATTTAGATATCTGCGTGAGGGGCGTCTGTTTCAATTTCCCGCAGGAGACAGGACTACTGGACCGGCCTCTCGTACGGCCGTTGAGTTGTGGTGGCTCTGTCCGCGCTGCTGCCTGTCGATGACCTTAGTGGAGGATTGTACCCGGGGTGTGAAATTGGTTCCATTGCCAGAGACGGGAAAACTCGACCCGACTGGATCAGAGTGATCGCGGCAAAGCAACTCGCTCACGGCGCCAGCCTGCGACCCACAGCCTCCGAGGATTGGCCCGAGTCAAACTGCCCGGGCTGCACGCGAGTTACAAACTACCGTTTCGATATCTTCGTGGGAGAATCTTGCCGGCCGACACGGGCAGAGCTCTTCGGTACTTGGTCTAGGATCTCACAGAGCTCCTTGACCAGATAACTCAGTTTTTCAGAATTAGACTCGTTGATTATTTCTTTGGCCACATCCTCCCACGTTCTGCCGGCCTGGTTAGGGTTCGCAACGGGCTGGCTGCTGTCGCTTCGCGTGTCTTCCATCTCAACACCCCTGTTCCCGGGCACTGCGGTTGCCCAATCACGTCAGGCCGCGACGACCGCTTGCGGCCCTCGTCGGGTTGTGACCACCCTTTTAGCGGCATCTCGTGATGAAAAGCCGCCGCACGCACCTTCTTCTTCTCTTAGTAGAGTCAGTAGGAATAGTCGAGTCCCTGGCCGACATGCAAGAGTTCGTCAGCCAATAATCGTTTTGGCGCACTTTGGCGTTTCTGCCGGTTCCAGTTCTGAGAGCCGAGAATGCCCTCTTGATGCTTCCCAGAACGGTTTTATTTCTTAGCGCGAGTCTCCGCTTCCGCAATCCAGCCTCGCCGCAATTTCTCGGGCGGAATGCTCGATAAATAAGGCTTCAGGTCGAGGATCGGAGTTCCATCGAGCATGTCGACCCCGCGCACATGCAGCCGACCGGCCTCGCGACGCAGCAACTCGACAACCGTCAGCCCGATGGGATTCGGGCGTCGCGGAGAACGCGTCGAGAACACTCCATGCGGCTGGCCGTCGATGGGCACCGTTCCAAACAGTTCGAATCCTTCGGAGCGATCAAATACCCAGAGTACAAAGAGATGCGAAAAGCCTTCAATATCAGTGAGGCCTGCTTCGAACTCCGGCAGAATCTCAAAGACTCCTTCGGCGTCGTGCTTCGCGCCTAGTCCTTTCGGGATCTCCTTGGTTTGCGTGTAGGGAGTGTGCGCAATGCCAATGGCCCGTGGTGAAAACATGCGCTCAACATCCTTTCCGATTTGTTCTGCCATGGTCGAGCGCGGCTCGCACGGCGGACCCAGATCTGCATTTCTTGCGTCATTCTTTCCCCGCCGGCTTGGGCGGCGGATTGTCGATGGGCTTGCGCGGCAGCATCTGATCGCGCATGGCAGCGTCATAGACAAAGCCCGCCACAATCACCGAAATCTGCTTCAAGTCGTCAGGTTGCAGGCGGTCGTACACGTCCATATTCGAGTGATGCGTACGGCTCTCGTATTCGATCGGATCCTGAATGAATTGGAATCCTGGAATGCCGACAGCATCAAACGAAAGATGGTCCGTGCCTCCGGTGTTACGCATTGTGAGAGTGCTCATTCCTAGGTCTTTGAACGGTTTCATCCATTCTTCAAAGATCGGCGCCACGGCTTCGTTTTCCTGCAGGTAAACGCCGCGAATTCTTCCCGTTCCGTTATCGACATTGAAGTACACGGAGACCTTGGCCTGCTCGGGTTTCACCGTAACCGGTCCCGCTTCGCGCCGCAGCAGTGTCGGCATTCCTTTCATATTTGGATCGTCTAGCGGCGGACGAGAGCCGAAATGATGCTCAGCATATCCTTGCGAGCCCAGCAGTCCTTCCTCTTCACCACTCCATAGCCCGATGCGGATCGTGCGACGGGGCTTGATATCGAGGGCTTTCAGAATGCGAACCGCTTCCATCATCACGATAGTGCCCGCGCCGTTATCCGTGGCGCCGGTTCCCGCGTGCCAGGAATCGAGATGCGCGCCCAGCATTACGAGTTCATCTTTCTTGTCTGTGCCGGGGATCTCGGCAATCGTGTCGTACTGCATCGGATCATCGTCGTAAAACGTATTCACCACGTTCAGTTCGAGCGTGACTTCTTTGTTCTCTTGCAGCAGGCGAGCGATGCGGCTCCAGTGCTCTGTGGCCATGGTGAGTTGCGGGACAGTCGTGGTTTCACCGGTTTTGTAAGATCCACCGGACTGCACAAACACCGTGCCTCCACCCTCGGTCCCTCGACTGTGATCGATGACGGCAAGAACTTTTTCCTCCGCGAAGAATTGATTAAGGTCCTTCATGAACTGCTGACGCCTGCGGTACTCGGCAAATCGAAATGGGGGCCGTTCGCTGGGAATTTCGTAATCTCCGATCTTAGCTAAATCGTCGTCGGTCAGGCGCTTGAATGGAGCTTCGGTGATCGGCTTCAGGTCGGCGTCAGGTCCGAGAATTACGATCATGCCCGCGAGTTTGCCGCGATATTTCTCGAAATCGTTCTTGTCTTCGATCATCACGCGGGTGCACTTGCCCGTCACGACGCCATTGGTCCCCGGCGTCCAGGCCTTCGGATACACGATGAGCGGAACGACATCGGGCGAGGTCATCCGCGCATTCACATATTGGTTGGCCCATCCGCGGCCAAATGGCCCCCACGCCTCCAGATGCGCATTGCTCAGTCCCATGGCCGCGAGTTGGTCGCGTGTCCACTCGTTGGCTCGCTTCATGTTCGGAGATCCGGTGAGACGCTCTCCGATCGAATCCATTAATCCCGAGGCGAATTCCATGACTTTCGAATTGTGAAAACCTTCATAGCGGATCCGCGAAATGGTCTCGAGATCGACTCTTTCCTGAGACCACGCAGCCGGAAGCAACGAAACGACAACGACCAGACACCAGACGGATCGCGGGAAACGCTTCATGATTAGGCTCCTGATCGGAATCAAAGCGGCGATTATACATCCCGATGCGCCAGGCCAAGAGAAACGGAATTGTGAAGCGTTGTACGTGCACGTCGTCAGCAGTGGACAAGTTACGGTTTCGACTCACCCGTCGACGGGGATTTCGTGTCGTCGTCATCAGTGCTTTTTGTGACGTATTGCACGATCAGCGAAAGTCGACGATTGGAGGGATCGAGCGGAGCCTCAGGCTTACGCAGCCGCTGATCGGCAAAGCCGCGGACTTGCGTGACCTGGTCGCCCCGCACGCCATTTTCCTGCATCAGGTGGCGAGCCGCATTGGCGCGATCGGCTGAGAGTTCCCAGTTCCCGTAACTGGCCGAGGAGCATAGGGATTCGAGTCGGTATGGCCCTCGATGGAAATCTTGTTGGGAAGTTTTCCTAATTCTTGCGCTAGAGTGATGAGCAATGCGCGCCCGTCATTATTAAGCTTCGCGCTGCCCGTATCGAAAAATGTTCCGGTCGCCGACCCCGACAACTCGATCCGCAGACCCGCGGCAGTGACCGTCATCTCAATATGAATTTCCAGCTTCTGGAAATCACTCATCTGCCAGATCGCCATCTGCAGTTGGTCTTTGAGCTTGGGTATGTTGTCGCGGTTGAGAACGAAATTTTCTCCCGCGCCCGTCATGTTTGATCCCACTTTCTTCGAAGTTGCTGGTCGGATCTTTGAAATATCCTGCCACCGCAGGAATGTCCGATCGCTTCGTGCCACTTTCGTCCCGTGATTCGTTCTGCGCCGTCGCTCCAAAGTACAATCCTTTTCTTCAAATCGACCACGCACAGACCGGTGGAGAGCCTCTCCAATATCCCGCGATAAATCTTGGGACCTTCAAAGGTGCATATGGAAGGGCCGGGGCGCATTGCCACTAGGGTTCATCGGCAGCATCCAAGCGGGCTTCAAAAGCCGAGCCAGAGGTTCATGTGGGAATCCCTAAGTATCGGTATTTAAGGCAGATATGAGTTGGAAGACGTGGCACGGAAGTGCCATAGGCAAATTGCTACGACCCCATTAACTTCGTACCTGAGCAGTTCTGGGGGAGGGCTGCCCGGGCGTCGTGGACTCGAGAGAGTTCCAGGCGCCCGTTATTATTTCTGGATGAAGCACTTCAGAGCTTCTCTGGAAGTGCATAGAAATGCAGGTCTCATCGACCGTAACGTCCCATCCACTCCGCCTGCGCCAGAATATGTCCTTTCATGGCGCTATCTATTTCCCGCTTGGTAGCTCCAGACTTCAAATCGAGGTTTGTATCCAGCGCAAACAGTTTGAAGTAATACCGGTGCGGTTTGCCTGGAGGCGGGCACGGCCCGTTGTATCCCGTCCTGCGGAAATCGTTCTTGCCTTGTTGCGAGCCGTCCGACAGGCTTGCTTCTTTGCTGACTCCTTCGGCGAGACCCCGCGCAGTCGCGGGCAGATTCCACAAGGCCCAATGATTCCAGTTTCCAACGGGAGCGTCGGGATCATCGACGAGAACAGCTAACGATTTCGTTCCCGCGGGAGGGTCCGTCCACGTCAATTGCGGAGACACGTCGGCTCCATCGCAAGTGAACTTCTTGGGAATGTCTCCGCCGCTGGGAAAGCTTGGACTGGAGATCGTCAGAGACATGGCGTTTCCTCCTTGTAGAGTAGGCGAGGGGGCGCGCGAAACTGAACGCGCCGACGCATTCGAGGACATAGGCAAGATCATCGCCACCAGAATTAACACCAGCACCGGCGACGTGAGTGCTCGAATTCGTTCAACTGCGGATATTCCCATGTCTCGCAAAAGGCGCGAAACATGGGGCACCCAACGTCGAGTTGCGAATCGATTCTTTCGGTGCCGAACGAAGACAGCAGGTTGGATGGCGAGAGGCATGACGAGCTTCCTGCTCCCGAATTTTCGCAGGTTCAGTTGGTGGAAATCGTGAAGTTTACGGTAATGCTGGTTTCCGACTCGACTGGCTGATTATTCAGATAGTGCGGCTTGAAGCGCCACTGCCTGACGGCTTGCTCGGCGGCATCCGCCAGTATCGGTGGGCCAGTGAGCACATGCAAGTCCTGAATCAGGCCGTCGCGGCCGATCAACGCTTGCAGGATCACGGAACCCTGCACTTTCATCTGGCGCGCCAGCACAGGATATCCCGGCCGCACCGGCTGACTCAC
>JASHQK010000051.1 GCA_030039195.1 Candidatus Sulfotelmatobacter sp. | reverse complement strand
GATCGTTCAGATCAGCGAGCGAGTGTCTCGGAGACTTAACCACATCTAAAAGTCCACGATAAATCTTAAGCAGAGGGGACAATTCTCATGGTCAATTCGGATACGTCGTCGCTGTCAACGAAAACTTGTCAGCCCGCGGGCGAGACCGGCATAAGTCCAGAACAAGGACGAAAGGCAGGGCGCAATCGAAAGATCATTGAAGTAGCAGCCTGGTTCGAAGTAGCTGTGGGCATCAGCTTTCTGGCCGCGCTCAATGTCCAGGCCCATGCCCTGCTTGGAGATATGCCCGACGGCAGAGGCGTAGTGTTTGCGCACTTTGCCGGGATTGCGCTGATTGGCCTCGGCATTGCCTGTTTGCCTTCGAGTGGATCACTATCACAGCGCAATCCGGTGCGAGGTCTCTGTATATTCAATGCCGCAACGGCGATCTTTTTTGCGTGGGTCGCCTCAGGCACTTCCTTTCGTGGATACATATTGTGGCCGATCGTTGTCGTGCACTCGATGATTGCAATCCTTTTGTTCCCGATGGTTTTGCACAACAACAAGAACTGAGACAGAAGGCGATTCACAATGCTTCCCATTCCGCGCACCGACAGCTCGAAAACCCCAATAAAGGCGGGCTTTTCGAGTGAGTCATAGTCAGTCTCCTGACGCTTTGACTGCAACGTTTGAATCACTTTTGTTAGGGTGTCCGCTTTGGCGATTTTCTAAAAGCCCGGCGACAGTCACTGCGGGAGGAATTGCGGCGCCGTCATTTCTCTAAGGGCACTCTTTAGGATAACGAGTGTCCATGATCAGCACCAAAGGGCGCCAGTGAACGAATGGCGCCCTTGAATTCAACCGAGTTATGGCAGGTAATAGCGGAATGAGGTGAAGAACATGTTTTCTATCGCGTTCGGGTTACCACCTACGCCGCCCCACGTATTGCGATCGATGTAAGAATACTGCGGTCCCCATTGGAGCCGGCCCTTCGGGCCGTTATAGAAGCGGTACCAGAATCCAATCGTCCCTTCGATGATGGAGCGAGTATCTCCTGTGCAGCTAGCCGGGTTGGACGTATTGAATCCTGGCGTGAGAGGAGTTCCTGTCGGTCCTGTGATCGGGATAGTGCCGCTTCCCGTCGTACCGGGCGTGGAGCCAGGGGTGTTCACGTTGGTGCCTGTCGCACTGGGCGGACCTTCGATGTTGCATCCGGCATTAGTGAACAGGGGCGAACCATAACCCGCTCCTTTGCCGGCGAAAGTATAAGCTGTCCGAGCGCCATACTCTAATCCCACATTGGTGTAGAGATCCAGCCGCTTAGAATGGTACTCGAGGGTTCCCAAGCCTTGATAATCTCGGACTGGAACCAAGACACCATCGGGACGCGCAATGACATCAGGCAAGCCCGCAGAACCGTAGCGCCCAATGCCATTACCGGCGAATAGATGGACGCCTAGATCGAAGTGTCCAGCCAGCGTTCCTCTTAGATTAACGCCTGCGCCACCGCCGAGCTTGCTGGTGTTGTACGCGCCACTGGCATTCGGGATATTTCCTGTGCCGCAGGGTACGGGAGGTGGAAGGACACCATTGGTAGCGGTAATCGTTCCACCGCAGGGGTAAATGCGATCGCGAAAATCGCTGACCATCGCGAAAGCTTCATAATGTCCGAGATGGGCAGGCTGGAAAACGAACTTGGTGATGAAATCGGGTGCCGGGTTGAATGAGTAATTGGCGGTGGGGTTGTAAAGACCGCTGCTAGTTCCCTGCGAACCGAGAACAAAGTTATTTTGACCAGACACGGCGTGTCCGCC
Source organism: Candidatus Sulfotelmatobacter sp. (assembly GCA_030039195.1). GTDB lineage: Bacteria > Acidobacteriota > Terriglobia > Terriglobales > Acidobacteriaceae > Sulfotelmatobacter. The sequence goes on along the minus strand of JASHQK010000051.1, from coordinate 6,506 downwards.
GAGCGTAGCTTGAGAATTCTCGACCGAGAGAGCCCACCACATGGAGTTGCCAAAATTCTTGCTCACTCGGAATCCGTATTGCCGGGCCCAACTGAAGCCGACGTTATATTGAGGGTCGATGGTCATTGGCGTAGCTTCCGTGCGGTTTTCGACCCCTTGCTTCGTCTCTGTGATTAAGCTCCACATTTGTCCACCAGTAAAGGTCCAGCCACTATCGAGCGCGGCTTGTCCCCAGGCCTGTCGTTGGCGAAGAGTGTAACTGTTGCTCTCGTTGTTGTTCGAGGTGATGCCGGCGGACAAGAAATCTGCTTCGTAATATCCGCTAACAGTGGCACTTCCGAGCTTACCTTCGGCAAGACTTGAGATACGAGACTGCCGTCCAGATCCGAAGAATTCCGATAGATGGCTTGCGTCAGCTCCATTGAATGGCACGGAGTTGAAGGGCGTATTTATGTCGGAGCCGAGGGCGTGCCCACGCCACACAGTTTCTCCCGCCATGAAACCGCCGGGCGTAATTGTGATGCCCTTAAAATGGATGGCTAGAGGGTGTTCCGTGTCTTCGGATGTTTCTTTCCCTTGCGCGAGTGCCGTTTCCTGCGGAGCGCCAGCGCTTTGGCTTCCCGTATCTGCTACGACGCTGTGAAGAGCAGCCGCCTGCAATTGTGGCTGGTTTGTGGCTGGTCCGCTATGTTCAAGGCCACGGCCGTCCAGAGCCACTGCCTGTCCCTGTTGCAAACCACCATTGAGTCTTTGCATTTGCCGCTGCAAAAGGGTGACTTCCTGCTTTAGGGTATCGATTTCTTTGCGATCTGCCGCACGATCGTCTCTCAGTTGTTGTAACTCAGCTTCAAACGCTGCGGCTTTGGATTTCTTTGTGGGAGTGGTCGAAATCTGCGCCACTAATGTTGTTGCGAAAAACAGAACCGCACAGCACCCGAAAATGTGCTTCATCGTTTCTCCTTTGCCTGATCGAGCTAGAGACATCTTTCAGTGCGGAGCCAAACTCTCGAGTTGATTCGATCTGGTTGGCTGCAGCGAGATTCGTCGACGGACCAAGTGGAGCTCAACATTGTGACTGATGCCCTGTGGCCCGATTTCGCGCACAAGACCAGCGGGGTCCGTTCCCGTCCGACGGATGTGAGACCGAACCGTGGTGGCACGCTGGACTTGGCGGGGCAAAAACTCTTCAGTGCTCTCAGACAACACGTAACCCCTCGCCCCGACGGGGTACGATTCTTTTACGTCGGCTATGTTACGAGATGGTGATACGTTGATGAATTTCTGATGAATCGCCCGAGCAGCGCTGATCAGCTTTGGAGTTCGCTTTGTTCAATCTAGACCCGTAGTTGCTGGGAACCGAGTGCCTGGTAGAGCGTTAGCCGCGATTAGCTTTGCATACCAGCGACCCGACTCCTTTATGGTGCGCTCCTGCGTCATAAAATCGACATACACTAAACCGAAACGCGGTGAATACCCCTCTGCCCATTCAAAGTTATCCAGCAAGCTCCACGCATAGTAGCCGCGCACATTGGCCCCATCTTGAATCGCCCGGGCAAGTTCGGTCAGGTATGCGCGGTGGAAGTCAATTCGCCGCTGGTCGGCAATAACGCCGTCTGGTCCGGGATCATCGTTGTAGGCGCAACCGTTCTCAGTTATTTCGATCGCCGGGCGATCGTAGTCTCTCATTATTCGCATTACGATTTCGTACAAAGCTTTGGGATAGACCTCCCAGCCGAGATCCGTTCTAGGCCCGTATTGGCCACGTACGGTCGCTTCAACCGGAAAAATTCTGCCGAACGGATTGTCTGGCCGTGGACGAGAGTCTGCGGCGATGAATATCGTTCGCAAATAGTTGTTGATGCCAATGAAATCGAAGGCTGCGCGAACCGTCTCCATATCCCCTGGTCTTACTCGGAGCATTTCCTCACTGACTCCCACAAACGCCTCCGGGTACGAGCCGCGCATCGCTGGATGCAGAAACCACAGATTTTGCCAATTATGGGCACGCTCGGCAGCTTTCTTGTCAGCTGGCGACTCCGTCGCGGGTTGGCAAGGCCACATGCTGAAAGCTGATCCGACTCGGGCGCCGCAGTTCCGATTCTTGATCACACGAAATGCCATCCCCTGTGCCAGGTTGACCACATGAGTGGCGCGGAGATATTCCTCCACATCGGTACGCCCGGGCGCGTGATATCCCCTAAGATATCCGAGGGTGGTAAACATCCAGGGCTCATTGAAGATCGTCCATTGTTGGACACGATCCCCTAGCGCCTGCGCGATGATCTCCGCGTAATCGGCAAAACGGGCTGCCGTATCGCGATTAGGCCAGCCACCCGCCTCTTCGAGTGACTGTGGGAGGTCCCAATGATAGAGCGTAGGGAACGGGTGAATGCCTGCTCCAAGAAGTGCATCCACGAGTCGCCCGTAAAAGTCCAGTCCTGCTTGGTTTGGTTTCCCTTGACCGAGAGGCTGGATGCGCGGCCAGGCGATCGAGAAGCGATAACTCTGGATACCGATTTCGCGCATAATTTGGACGTCCTGGGAGTAGCGATGGTAGTGATCGACGGCCACATCGCCGTTGTCCCCGTTCTTGACTTTCCCTGGAGTATGCGAGAAGCGATCCCAGATGGACTCACCGCGCTCATCCTCCGTGACCGCTCCCTCGATCTGATAGGACGCGGTCGCTACTCCCCAAACGAAGTTCTGTGGGAATCTCACGGCGGCCGTAGGAAAAGGAAAGGGACCGATTTTCCGAACCAAATCAGCCACTCGACGGCGCAAGCCAACAAGATACCGAAGCATTTCTGGTTGCCAAACCATGCGACAGTTTCCTTGCAGTCTCAATTGACGAGTTTTTGAGCATAACAAAGGACGCCCTATTCGAGATCAATGTGGGGTTAACTCGTGTTGCGAACATGAGATCTGGAACTTCGGCTCCCAACTTTCGATTCTAGGGGGGCTCGGAAATTCCTTGGCTAGTGAAGATTGCTAACTCGGAATGTAGATTTTCAAAAGTGGGATGACGCTTTCAGCGAAGGGAAGGATGCGATGCTCAGCCGCAGATGCACTCTCGCCGGGAAGCAGCTCCGTAGTGATCCGGACCAAGGCGCCATCACTACGGTGCATTCGAATCGAATCAGCGACTAGGTAAAATTTAGCAAGATATTCGCTCGCGACGCCGCGGTCGTGGGCCCAATACCAATAAAGCACGAACTGCCGGGAATCTTCTTTGGCGATGACGTAGCGATTCACCGGAAAGGGACGGTATCCCGCTACCGCGAGCATGGTTCGGTCGGCATGGATTGGGATCCAACCCGCACCCGGCAGGCAGTTCTGTGGGGAGTGAATCGTGTCGCCCGTGCGCTGGCTTGGGAAGTACGCAATGAACAAATCTGTGGAGGGCTGCGATTGATCTGCAGATCTGTAGCCGCGAAGAAGGAAGTCGCCCGGACCCAGCTTCTCAAGTACATCTTTGTCGATCGGAATGTCATTTCCTTTCCATGTGCCCATCTGGAGAGGGAATGACTTCAGGGGAAGACGCGACGGGAACACTTCGCTATGGGGCTCAGCCGCCAAGAAAATCGCACTACCGCCCAACACCAGCGCAGCCAAAATAAAATGCAACGCAGAACGGGTCATGACGACGCGCCCTTTTTGGGCCGAATTATGTCGATGAGCCGGTGAAAGGCAAATAGCATTAGCAGAGAGATGACGAAGATCATCCACCCCCAGGAGGCATGAAAATATGTTTCGGCGGCTTCCGTGTTCCAATATTGGACCAGCAGACCAGTTCCGATAACCCGAATGCTATTGGCTATGACTGCAATCGGAACGGATGCCATAACCAGCAGGCAACGGACCCCGGTTCGCTTCTCAACGATGAATCCGTAGATGACCGCGAGCGTTATCAGAGACATCAGGGAGCGGATCCCGCTGCACGCTTCTGCGACTTCAAGCGCCATGGATGGGAGGGTGATCACGTTGCCCTCCCGAAGAGAAGGAACGCCCAGCAATGCGAGCACGGCTTCGGCGTTCTTGGAAGCCAGCAGTTGAAGCGGAAATGTGATCTGGTTGTACAGGATTGCGGGGATGGGGATCATAAGAATCATGAAAGCCCATGGAAACAAGACTGCACGAAAGAAGTTCCATCCCAGAAAAAGGACGATTGAACCCGCCAGCACGAGTAGTAGCGAGAATCGGGCGAGGAACAGCTCAGCTCCAAGCTGGCCAACAACAAGAAACAACATTGCTAACCCAAGCATCAGCAGACCGATTGAAGAAGGCCGAGGGGCGATCCGAGCGATTCGGACCCGTTGTCTCCAGACCACGAATGCAGAGAATAAAGGGACAAAGAACCCATGGGAGAAGTTCGGATCTTCCCACCACTGGGCAACCAGACGGACTAGGACAGCCCCGTAGAGCCAAAAAAAAAGTGATGCAAGAACTGCGATTTGCCAAAGAGACAACGGTATCGACCGCCTAGACGCATCAGACGCGGGCGCTGCTTGGGTTTGCACCAGTTCACTCATGGTTTAGTTCCATGAGCAGTTGGGGGAAACACGAGGATACGCGAATTCAGCGATGCGCGCAATGCAACTGAAGTCGAGCCTCAGCCGCTGAGCGGCGTACAAAAACTACGTTCACCCTTAGGCTGTGAGTCGGGAGGCCGAAACGAATTGAATAGCCAGCCGTCTTCGGTCGACCTCAAACCGCGCGCTCTACTAAAACCCAGCAGCATGCAGAGAAAAGCGCAGAGCAGGCTTATCCAGCGTCCCAGGTGCTCCGTGCGACTCAATGGAATTTCCACTCGGATGTTCTGAATTCCAGGCGGCACCTGCACCTCCAGCAGGCCCTCAGGCAGCGCAGTTCGAACCTCAATCGGTGTGGCGCCACCTCTTATGCTGGCCGTCCACGTGGGGTAGTAAAACTGATTGACCATCACCCACCCTCCCGTGAGGCTGTTCGTTCGAAACTCGATCTGTCGCGGCCTCCAGATGATGATATCGGCGGTGCCGTCTCCCTCCCGGAACCGTATTCTTGGGCCAGCGCTGGCAAGCAGCGTAGCTTGCGGGTCCATGCCCATCGGCGACCAGCCCCGGAACCAGCCATCGTGGTCATTCACAGGAAGCCATCGCTTTTGGCTCGGAGTGTCCGTTTTGTATCGCCACCACACATAGCCGTAACCAAACAGCCAGAAAACGGCAATAATAGATAACGCCACGCGAACGCGATTGTCTCGCACAAGCGAATGCCACGGCCGCCGCGAGAACAGGACTGCGAGCAGCGAGAGCACTCCGATGCACAATATTGCGCTAAAGCGCCAAGGCCACTGGATGGCCCGGGTCAGGCCGGGCGTGTAACGCCACACGGCTGAGCTCAGTCTTGACATCATGAACATTGAGAAGCAACAAATTGCGGACCAAAAAACGGAAAGTCGCCTGGAGGTTCCCGGCATATCCCGCCCTAGTGCCAACGCGGAAACTGCCGCCAGTGCCATCGTGCTGACATCTGCCCAAGCGATCAAATGGTGGAACGCCTTCCATTCGTCACCGCCGTTAAGCGAAAACATTCCCCTACCGAAACCGACTACCTCATTCGCCCCAGTACTACCCGCCCAGAACAAGGCTAATCTCGCCGTAGAAATGTATTTCGCATTTGCGAATGCCGGAAGCAGATAGGCGGCCGATATTCCAAAGCCCAGCAGCTCGGCAGCGGCTACTCGGACCATGGAGCGGATTCTCGCACCTGCCGGAGACACAATGACCACCAGAAACAGCGGAATCGGGGAAAACATGGCAACACTAATCAAATGGCTGAAAACCATGAGTGCATAGCTGACTGCAAACCCGACAACCGCACGGCGCCTGGCGGCGACTACGCCGGGCAGGAAATATAGAATTAGAGGCATCCATGCCAGCGCCCAGGATTCGGGGATGGCGCAGCGCCGGTAAAAGTCGATCACCAAATGATACGGCATCGCCATATACAGCGCGGCGCCAACCGCGGCCTCCGTCGGGCCAACCGTCTTCCGCAGCAACAGAAAAGCGCAAATCCCAGAGGCAAGGAGCGCCAGGAAAGTGGCGACATTGAACGAATTGAAGCGGAGCGCTCGTCCGACTGGCTCGAGTAGCGCGCAAAGGTAAGCCGGAAGGGGCGGAAATACGAAATACGTGGGACTGCCCAGCCCATGGTTCATGTCCACGAGCCAGCGGGGGTAAAGATCTCCGCTCCAAAACTGCTCGGTGAAATGTCTTGTAAAGTTTATGTGCTCGATGGTGTCGTGCCCATCCACCAGCGGCCCAAGGAGGAGCATGGGCAGACCTAGCACGACTGCGGTTAGGCCAACGAACAGAATGGCACGGGCATCTGCTTTCATGCTTGCCATTCAACAGCACGATTGGAAGACCTGTGTGACGCAGAGATGAAATTTAGATTAAAAACTGACCAGTCGCCCGCCTTCGCGTTTTTGTACTGGAGCATGTAAGGCATCACGTTCTTGGTTCCAT
>JASHQK010000574.1 GCA_030039195.1 Candidatus Sulfotelmatobacter sp. | reverse complement strand
CGCCGATGAATCGGGACGGTCTGCGCTGAGACGCCAATGTAGCTGCGGCGAATGCGGCCGTCGCGGAGTAACCGGCTGGCCACGAACTTGGCGGTGTTGATTCCGATGGCGAAGCAGATGCCTTGTGCCGGAAGAATCGTCGCGGTGTTCACGCCAATGACGCGTCCGGCGGAATCGATCAGCGGCCCTCCGGAATTTCCGGGGTTCAGCGACGCATCGGTTTGAATCACGTCATCGATCAGGCGCCCGGAGTACCAGCGCAACGACCGCCCCAGCGCGCTCACCACCCCTGCCGTTACCGTCGACTGAAATCCGTACGGTGCGCCGATCGCAATCGCGATCTGGCCCACGCGCAGTTTCTGGGAGTCCCCCAGTTCTGCAGCTTGCAGGTGCGGTTCTTCGAAATGCGGTTCGTCGATGCGAATCACCGCCAGATCGTTCGCCGCATCCTCTCCAATCAGCGACGCCCGCATGCGACGGCCATCGCTGGTCGTGATCGCAATACGCGAAGCATCATGCACGACGTGGCTGTTGGTCAGGATCAGGCCGTCGGGCGTGAAAATGAATCCCGACCCTCCGCCCTGCCGTTCGCGTGGCTCGCTGGACCGGCTTTGTCCCGTACTTCTTTCAGGCAAAGCCTGGTGCACTTCAATGTGCACGACCGACGGACTGATCCGCTCGACGGCAGAAGTAACGGACTGCGAGTAGGCGTCGAGCAGAGATGCGTCGCGAGTCGGGGTTCCGAGAGGTTGATTCGTGTCCGAAACCTGGCCAGCCGGAGTGGCAAGCAATTGGGGGGAATAAGAGCGCTTCGTAGCTTCCAGATTCATGCTCCTGAATAGATGACGATCGATATCGGTTAGATTCAGGCTGCGCTTGGGTGCCCCACTTCTCGCCGGCTCTGCGAGAAGTGGGAAATTTCAGTGGCACGCAGAGAACAAAAAAGCCGGGACCAGAGGATGGCCCCGGCAAGTGTTGGCTGGTTGCCCGGATAAAACTTGAGGCGCTTACGCGGCGTGAGCCGCGTGCCGAAATCCTGAGCGAAGCGAAGGATCTCTCGCCCAACATCAGTCTATCGGCACGCCACTCGCGAAACTTGAAACTCGAAACCTTGAAACTGTTCTATGCGCTCCTTCTCGGTCTGACCGTCAAGTCCCGCACCTGGGTTAAGATGCTCGACATCTGCATTCCGTTCAGCTGCGATACGAACGGCAGCAGCTCGGCGATGAACTGATCTTTCATCAGGTCGGCGATTTCTTCCTGGCGGCTGCGTTCTCCGCCGCTGAGCAGTTCGGGCACGGTGACCTCCAGTGCGCGCGCCAGCCGCTCCAGCGACGACAGGGTCGGCGTGGCTTTCTCGTTTTCAATTTTGGAGACGTAGGTGCGGGGAACCGCCATGCGTCCGGCCAGCTGCCGCTGGCTGAGCCCGTTGCGCAGGCGCAACGAGCGGATCGACGTCGCCAGGTTCAAGTGTCCGTGGCCGTTCGCTGGCACGGGCATCAGCACCGGCATCGCGACCGGGATAGGCTCCGGTTCCGGTTCCTCGTCCAGTGATGCGTGGCAGCGTCGGCAATTGTTGTTAAGGGTACGGAATTGAACCAGCAAGCAGTGATCGCAACGAACGACTTCCCTAGAATCAACCGGGGCAAGAGTCGTGGCCATCGAGTTGTGGGAGAGCCAGAGCAGGCACTCCTTACAGCTTGTTCGCAGGAACTAATTCGGGGGAGTTCCTGACTGCACCGAATCTGCAGCATGGAGCCTGTGGAAGTCAACAGAAAAATGCGCTGCGGAATAGAGTGGCGGGTCAGGGGCGTTTACTAACTGGGTTCGTCGCCGTTCGGTTGCTAGGAATTGTTGGATGGCGTCATCCCGAGCGCAGCTGTTTTTTCAAGCGGAGCGAGGGATCTTGCGCGGAGTGCCACGGTACTGCACGCGAGATTCCTCGCCCCGCTGGTTAAGGCGCGGGGCTTCGGAATGACGCACTGCCCGCGCGATACCGACTGTCATCCTGAGGCCCACGTTCTTTTGGGCAGAAGGATCTATGCATTTGCTGCTGGTTGCATAGATCCTTCGCCGCGAAAAGCGCGGCTCAGGATGACAAGCTACGTCGAGGGTCTGGAAGGTGTCATGGAGATTGAGTCCGAATGGACAGCGCGCAGACGGGAGCGATCGGCAGGAAGGCTCTGCCCAGCCGTTGAACTTCCCCACTCAAGTTGAGGCGATTGCGCGGCGTCTGAGCCGCGCGCCGAAATCCCGAGCCAGCCGAGGGACCTCCTCCAAAATCGGGCTTGAGTAGGCCACGTCGCCGTATGAATATCCGCAAAGGAAGGCCACCTCGACAGTCGGGAACTGTGCGATCATTGCTTCGTCATGGAGGATGGCGGCCAGGTTGAGGAGCGCGTCATGCGGTTCACTGCTCAGCACTGGCGTGTTCGAAAGAATCGGAAGCTGACGAGCGACACTCGGCTGGCGCAGGACTTGGGGACGGATGGGGACGACGCAGTCGAGTTCTTCGAAAAATTTGGACAGGAGTTTGGGGTCGATCTTTACGAACTCAATGCCCACTGGAGGCAACACTTCGCGCCGGAGGGCAGCGGATCGCTCGGGGCAATGGTTACAATCGTTTTGTGCATCACAGCCGGATTTTGGCTGCGGGACGCGATAGGCATTCTTCCGGCTTGGGCTTGGGGCATCACTCTTATCGTGATTGTGGCCGCGATCCATTATCGGTTTGTCAGTGACAAGACGGTTCCCGTAACGATCGGAGACCTGGTCGAGTCCGCACGTTTAGGTCGGTGGAACAGGCCTTACTTCGGTAGTTTCTGAGGGAATCGGTATTGTTTTTGCCGGCAATCCCACCCCAAAGGAGAATCCAAATCAACACACGCGAGCAAGCCTGGGAACTCCTTACTGAGTTCACCCAATCCGAGAGCCTGCGCAAGCATGCGCTCGCCGTCGAGGCCTGCATGCGCGCCTGCTCCCGCAAATTTGGAAACGGCACGGCTGACGACGAAGACCTCTGGGGCATTGCCGGCCTGATTCACGATTTCGACTACGAGCGCTGGCCCACCGCCGAAGAGCATCCCTACAAGGGCAACGAAATTCTCAAGCAGCGCGGATATCCCGAGGTGATCACGCGCGCCATCATGTCGCACGCCGAATACACCGGCGTGACTCGCGACACTCCGATGGAGAAAGCTCTCTTCGCCTGCGACGAGCTCGCCGGATTCATTACTGCCGTCGCGCTGATCAAGCCGGGCAAATCGCTGGCCGAAGTCGATGCGAAGTCAGTCCGAAAAAGAATGAAAGACAAAGCCTTCGCCCGCAAAGTGAATCGCGATGACATCATCAACGGCGCACGCGATCTCGGCGTCGATCTCGATGAGCACATCGCCTTCTGCATCGAAGCCATGAAGCCCATCGCGAAGGAACTGGGCCTCGACGGCAGCGCGCCGAGACCAACATAAAACCCGACCTCGGACTTCAGACCGCCGACCTCGGCCGTGAGTCAATTCGAACTCAGCGAGGCGTCATCCCGAACGCCCGCGGTTTTACCAACGGGCGGAGGGATCTTGCGGGAGCCATACTCGCTGCACGCGAGATCCCCGTTCGACTTCCCCCTCGCGTTTGCTCGGGGTTCGCTCAGGGCAGGCTCTCGCCTCGCTGGCAAGAACGCGAGGCTTCGGGATGACGCATGCCGGGAGCATCTCCGGTTCGAGCCATTACGCAGGGGGCTGCTGTCCGAAGTCCGCGGTCTGCCGTCCGACGCCCGGCGTCTACGGTCCGAAGTCCGCGGTCTCCTGTCCATCCTGTGCTAAGATGCGCTGTCTTCTCTGGAGCTGAATGTGCCAGCCGTGTTGTGCCGCAAATGCGGCAAGGATCTTCCCGACGGTTCGCAATTCTGTTTTAAGTGCGGAGAGCCGGTGGGGTCGACTGTCACTGTTTCCGAGATCCCAACTGCGGTTCTCGGTTGTGCCGGCTGCGGAGCGCAATTGGCGGAGGGCGCGCAATTCTGCTCCCGATGTGGCAAGTCCGTCAGCGTGCCACCACGAAACGCAAAGCCGGCGGATTTCACGCTGCCGATCGATCCCACGCCCCCAGCTCCGGATCGACGGTCACCCGCTTCCTCGTGTCGAAAGCGCCGTGTGATTTCCTGGGTCTTGGCAATCCTGTTTCTGGTGGCACTCTTCTGGGCGGCCACCAGCGACAATTTCCTGGCACAGGGTTTGCAGGAGTCCGCGGGATGGAAGCATGATCAGGGCCTGGTCGATCGGCCGTTTTCGGTTTCTCCGCACAATCTCCGCTACTACAAATTTGCGCTTCCGCAGGGATCGGTGCATGTCTCGATCGTGGGCGAGTTCACCGCATCGAGCGATTCAGGCAGTGCGCGCGGCCAAGGTTCCGCCCAGCCATCCGGGTCACAATCCGACAATAACATCGAAGTCTACGTGATGAGCGAACCCGCTTTCATCGCGTGGCAGAACGGATACGCCACCAGCAATGTCTACGAGAGCGGCCGCGTCTCCCACGGTTCGTTCCAGGCGGACATGCCCTCGGGAGCGGGGATTTATTACCTCATATTCAATAACAAGTTCGCGCCGAATACCGCGAAACAGGTCACGGCCGACGTGCTGCTGCACTACAAGAACTGGCTGCCGGAATCCTTCCGCCGCATGAGCGAGCGCTTCTGGAATTGGATCGGACTGTAAGCCTGCGTCGAGTTCCTCGTAACCGCCGGAGCATTCCTCACCCAGATATCCTTTCAGTTACTTGCGTGGCTCAGGCCACAAATTCAACTATTCAGTTACAGGAATTCCAGACTGAAACTCTTTTTCAAGGGGGCCGGACACGTGGCTAAATACGCACTGATATTTTGCCTGCTTTGTCTCGGAGCATCGGGTGCGGCGGCGGCTGATTTTCCCAAGGCCGAGATATTTGGTGGCTATCAGTACACTCATCTCGAAGGCAGTGGCGGCGCAAGCGGCTGGAACTTTGCCCTGAATGGCAATTTCAACGACTGGGCTGGCATTACAGCTGACATTGGGTCTGCCTATACCACCTCAAATGGGGTGAGCTTTGATAACTACACCGTCACGTTTGGGCCAGTGCTGGCAGACCGGCAGCACAAGGCGTACACGCCCTTTGTCCACGCGCTTATCGGTGTGGATCACGCCTCGGCGGGCGTTTTCAACTTCAGCACTTCCAGTTCCGGACTAGCGCTATTGGCGGGAGGAGGAGTTGACGCCAGGGTGAACCAGCTCATTGCAGTGCGCGTAGCTCAGGTGGATTGGATGCTGGTCCACGGCTCCGGCGGAACGAGCAGCAAGAACGTGCGCATCTCGTTTGGCGTTGTGTTTCGATTCTAGAGGTTCACGAAAATTCTGGGCGTGCGGCTCGGGATGACAATTGTGAATAAATGAAAGACAACGAAACCTCTTCACCGCATCGATTCTTCGATCTCTGAAATCCAGTCGGGCCGCTTGAGGACCTCGCGCGGCTTGGGACCATCCGCGGCGCCGACGATTCCATCCTGCTCCATCAGATCGATTAAATGGGCGGCGCGGCCATAGCCGATACGCAGACGCCGTTGCAGCAGGGAAGTTGATGCCTTGCCGAATTCGACGACAAGCTTGACGGCGTCGTTGTACATGGGATCGTCTTCGCCTTCGCCGTCCTCGATCGGACCGCCGTCATTGGTGCCGATCGCGGGTTCCTGTATCTCCTTGGGCGCTTCCAGGAATTGCTGCTCGTATTGCGCCGTTGCCTGAGACTTCCAGAATTCGACGACCGCGGCAATTTCTTTTTCGGTGACGAACGGCGCATGCAAGCGATGCACGCGCGCCGATCCCGAAGGCAGATAAAGCATGTCGCCTTTGCCCAGCAGCGCTTCGGCGCCGTTGGCGTCGAGAATGGTGCGCGAATCGACTTTTGTAGCGACGCGGAAGGAAACACGCGCCGGGAAGTTGGCCTTGATCAATCCGGTAATCACGTCGACCGAGGGCCGCTGCGTCGCCAGAACCAGATGAATTCCAACCGCGCGCGCCATCTGCGCGAGACGCGTAATCGATTCCTCGACGTTGTTGGAATCGAGCATCATCAGGTCGGCCAACTCGTCGATGATGATGACGATGTAGGGAATCGGCTTGTCGTCGGAATCTTCCTCAAACAGGCTGGGGGTGTCCTGATCGAACAGCTTGTTGTACTGATCGATATTGCGCACGCCCTTGGAAGCCAGCAGCTTCAGCCGCCGCTCCATTTCGCGAACGGCGTTGCGCAGCGCATTGGCCGCGAGCTTCGGCTCGGTGATGATCGGAGTGTAGAGATGCGGGACGCCTTCGTAATTACCGAGTTCGAGCCGCTTGGGATCGACCAGAATCAATCGCACCTGCTCGGGCGTCGCTTTATACAGGATCGACATGATCATCGCGTTAATCGCGACGCTCTTGCCGGTTCCGGTTGATCCGGCAATCAGAAGGTGCGGCATGCCGGTGAGTTCGGCGGTGACGATGCGGCCGTTGATGTCTTTGCCCATCGCCAGCGTGAGCTTCGACTTCGAGCCGATGAATTCCTGCGACTCGATGTTCTCCCGCAGCCAGATGATTTCGCGCTGCCGATTCGGCACCTGAATTCCAACCGTGCTCTTCCCGGGCATGCGCTCGACCAGAATGCTCTCGGCCTTGAGCGCGAGGCACAGGTCATCAACGAGATTGGTGATGCGGCTGTACTTGATGCCGGCTTCCGGCTTGAACTCGAAGGTCGTGACGACTGGCCCGGGGTTGATCTGCGTGACCTGACCGTGAACGTCGAATTCGGCGTATTTTTCCGTGAGCACTTGCGCGAGCAACTTAAGTTCGTCAGCGTCAACGGCCTGCTGCTCGTCAGGACGCTGCAGCAAGCTGCTGGAAGGCAATTTGTATCCGCCGGCGATGCGCGGCATCGTGGTCTTGGCTTTGACGCCACTGTCGGCGCGGTCAGAAACTTCGGGTTCGGCAGTCTCCGAAGCATTCGCAGGCATCGACTCGGGGAGGATTCCACCCGTTGGAGCCAAGCTTCGCTCGGCCGGAGAGCCGGGGGCGGCTGTCCCTACGTGTTCTTTTTCCTCCGCGAACATCCGTTCAATCCCCGTGGCGCGGGGCGGTTCAGACGCAGCTTGCGGGGTTTGCCCCGGACGCGACTGGATCCACTGCGTCTTCACGATCGGTTTCGAGATGCGTCGCTGTTCCAGTTCCTTCTGCTGCCGCTTGCGCGTGCGATCCTCCTGCCAGTCTTTGTAACGGTTCCACAGCGCGGTCGTGAAAGCGAAGCGCGTGGGGATCCAGAGCCGCATCGACGAGAAGGAAAATGCAGTCGAGAGATACAGCGAAACGGCAAGAATCGTGGCGCAGACGATATAGGCGCCGATCAGGTTCAGATAGTGAATCAGGAAATCTCCGACCACACGCCCCAGCAGGCCTTCGACCGGGATCACATGCATCCAGCGCAGATGGCCGGGAAGCAGCGCCAGCAGGGCCGGAATGAACATCATCAGCCAGATTCCGCCCAGGCTCTTTGCCAGCGGCGATTGCACTTTACTCGATCGGAACCAGCGCGTGCCCAACATGGCCGGGAAGATTACGAGCAGAAATGCGCCGACGCCGAAGAACTGCAGCAGGGCGTCGGCGATGTAGGCGCCGACGATGCCGATCCAGTTGCGAGCGGCGTGTGCGCCGGTCAGAACCGAGGCGCTATCCCATGAGGGGTCGAGCGGGGAATATGACGCTAGCGCGAGGAACAGGAGGAGCGCGGAGACGCACAGCAGGAATCCGACGAGCTCGTTGAGCCGTCGGTTGCCGGTGGGCGCAAAGATCGTTCCCAGATAATCCATGAGGCCGGTTCAGACCGGAGACACCGGTACTGCCATCGGCCAGAGCCTAATTATTATGCCAAGAAGAGGGCGAGAGGACAATCAGGAATCGACGGCAGTGTTTATGTGGTTATTGGGGCGCCAGTTAGCCACCCGGGGCATCATAGAAAGGCATCTGAAAGCGGAGATCATTCTTCAGTTCCGGCGGAACATCATCCAGTTGTGGAAGCCTTGCGAACGAATCCGCATTCATCGCATACATGAGTCGGTTCATCGCCTGCAGCGTGTACCACTTGCCGGGGCCAAGCTTTGACGGCTTTCCCCAGCCAACCGGGGCTCGATTTACCCGGCCATCCACTGTGAGAGGTCCCATACCACGTTCGTTGGCCGTCTGCTGGAAGCACCGAATCCATTTATCCAAATCAGAAGTGTACTTCCCTCACAAGGAAAGATTGCCTGCGGACCATGCACACCATCCGGATCGAAAGGAGTCCATACGTAATTCCGGTCCCAGTTCGGCCGGGTCTGGATGCAAATATGCCAAAGCATATACTGAACCAGCATCACATCCGATCGTGAGTTTGTACCGCCGGATCCAACGGAGCCTTGGACGTTGTAAAACGGCGCCATTGTGATCGCCATCGTGCTTCCTCTGTTCGGGAATCAGGACGAACATGTTCCCGAATAGTACAGTGCAATTCGGCGGGTCAATCTATCATGCTTGTCGCCTCTGCACAAGGCGAAGCTCGAAAAACCAGGCTTCTTGCCGCGAAAGCAGCCGTGACCGCAAATACCTCAAAAGCGCTGCCCTAATGCAAATGCATCGCGAAGGCGAGCGCGATCACTGCAATTCCCGCGACGATGCGGTAGACGATGAAAATCTTCAGGCTGTTCGATTGCAGGTAGCGGATCAGCCACGCGATAGCGGCATAGCCGACGAGCGCCGAGATGATGATGCCAACGAGAACCGGCATCTGCATCTCATGCGGCAGGCCCTCTTTATGGAGTTCGTGAGCCTTGAGCAGCGCCGCGCCGGCGATCAGCGGCGTTGAAAGCAGAAAGCTGAATCGAACAGCTGCCTCGCGGGTGAGGTTGCAGAAGAGTCCTGCCGTGATGGTCGAGCCGGAGCGGGAAACTCCCGGAATGAGCGCGAAGGCTTGCGCGAGGCCAACGACAACAGAGTCGATAAAAGAAATTCCGGTGAGAGGCTTCTGCAGGCTTCCGACCTTTTCGCCGAGCCACATCAACAACGCAACCACGATCAGAGCTCCGGCGATCAGGAAGATGTGCTCGCGGAAAAAATCTTCGGCGGAGTGCTCGAGCAATTTGCCCGCGATTGCCCCGGGAATCGTAGCTATCGCCAAGAACCACAGCAGCATGCGCTCCTCTTTTTGCTCATCTGCGGAGAGGCTTGCGTCGGACGATCCCGCTTCGGAGAAGCGCACGACCTTGCCTCCGAGCGCGGCGCGAACGATCTGAAACCAGGTTCGCCGGAAATAGAAAAGAACGGAAAGCAAGGTCCCGAAATGCAAGGCGACGTCAAAGCTCAGTTCGTGAGCGGGAGAAAGCTCGTTCCACCCGAGCAGGCGCCGCACGATGATAAGGTGTCCGGAACTGGAAATCGGGATGAATTCTCCCAGTCCTTGAACGATCGCAAGAACTACCGCTTGATAGATTGGCAAGATTTCTTTCCGTTAGGCTCCGCTGGATTCGTGCCGCTCGTTGAATGTAAAGGATCATCCACGCGAGAGCAAGGCCTTCCCCACTCCTCGAGAGAGAAGATTCCTGGTCAGCAAAATGTTCGTGAACTGGTCAATCCGTCACGTTGCCGAAGGTGGGCACGCCTTGCTGAATGTAGAAAAGGAGCGTTTGTGCCCGGTCGGCCCAATCGCTCTGCGGATATTGGCTGACGATCTTTTGTGCCAAATCAAGCGCGCGGGCCTTCGACTCGTCGGATTTCTTGTGATTGGCCTCAGCGCGATAGATGTCGATCAACGCCGAGCGGCGCCAGGCCGCATCATACAAGGCCTCCGGGGCGTCAGGGGATTGCGGGTGATCCTTCACATACTTCTCATACAGATCGGCCTCTTTTTCCGGGCACTTCGACGCCGCCTGCCAATCGCCGCATAGCTTGTTGTCGATCATGCGAAAGGTGGCGAGATCGGCCCACTTGGTCCCGGGGAATTTCTTGACGACCAGGTGCATCCAGTCTTCGTTGATCTGGCCGCGCATGTAGGCTTCGCGCTCGCGGGCCGAAGGACGCGTCAGCACATCCTGGCGTTCGATCTGCCAGCGGATGTCAGCAGCGCGAAACAATCCCTCACCCGCCAGCGGTGAGTTGGGATACAGATCGTAAACGCGGTAGTAGAGGCGCATGGCGTCTTGCGCGGCATCGCGACGGCCAAGGCGTCGGCTGGCCTGATCTTCGGAATTGACGGCCTCGCCAAAAATGATCTTGTCGCCATCTGGAGTGGTGGTGCTCACTACAGCCATGATGCGAACCCAGCCAGTAATGGTCTTGGCGTCCTGCTGTTCGTCGTCCTCTTCGTCTTCTTCATGGCGGGGCTGGGCGATGATGGCTTCCACCTGCATCCACTCGGGATTATTGGCGAGGACCACGAGTTCGTAGCCACGGCCGACCTCAGCCAGTTTCGCCGAATCAGCGCTGGGAGAAACGCGAATCGATTCTGGGCTGATGAGGGTGCCCCGGGGCGATTGGGCGAAGGCGGAGGCTGCTGTCAAGAGGACGATGGCGGCCAAGCAAATGAGACGCGATCTCATAGCTAGATTATTCGCCCAAGCGGGTTCGCTTGCAACGTCTCAGCCGCGCCGAAGTTCTGCCAGCATGGCGGGCTCGATGTTGCCGCCGGAGATGATGGCGACGGCTACTTTCATCTTGGGTAGCTCGTGCGCATGGGATATGAACCCGGCGGTGGCGACGGCACCGCTGGGTTCGGCGACGGTCTGCGGGTTTGCGCAGAGATACTGCATGGCCTGACGAATCTCGTCTTCGGTCACGGTGATGATGTCGTCGACGTAGGCGCGGATGTGCTCAAAGTTGATGGGGCCGATCGATTGCGTGCGGAGTCCATCAGCGATGGTGCGCGCGACTTGCTCGGCAGGGAACTGGACGATTTTGCCGGAGCGCAGGCTGGCTTGGGCGTCGGCGGCGAGTTCGGGTTCCACGCCGATCACTTTGATTCTTGGATTTGTCAGTTTGATCGCGGCGGCTACGCCAGAGATCAGACCTCCGCCGCCGACCGGCGAGAGGACGCATTCAACGTCAGGAAGATCTTCCAGAATTTCCAGGCCAATGGTGCCTTGTCCGGCGATGATTTTTTCATCGTTATATGGAGGGATAATGACGTATCCGTGCTCGGCGGCGAGTTGTTCGGCCTTGGCTTTACGCTCCTCGGATGCGGGGCCGACCAGGACAATTTCGGCTCCGAGTTTGGCCGTGGCTTCGCGCTTGATTTCGGGCGCGTTGTTGGGCATCACGATGACGGCTTTTGTGTGGAGAGCGCGCGCCGCGTAGGCGACGCCCTGGGCATGATTGCCGCTCGAGTAGGAGATGACGCCGCGCTTGCGGTCCCCGTCCGAAAGAGACGCGATTTTGTTATAGGCACCGCGGAGCTTGAAAGCGCCGATGGGTTGCTGGTTCTCGGGTTTTAGAAAGAGTTGGCGCGGATCTTCGGCGCATAGCGGGAATTGCACGAGGCTCGTGCGTACAGTAACACCTGCAAGACGCTTCTGAGCAGCTTGGAGATCCGCGAGTGTGATCATGTGTCCAAGTCGTGGGTACGAAATAGGGTATCGTGAATGGCGACGGCGCGGCAAAGCTTGACATCATGATGCCTGACATAATAGCATCATGATGTGCGAACTACACTCACGCTCGACGATGACATTGCCGCCTTGCTAAAGAAGGAGTCCCGTAAGACGGGCGAGCCATTCAAGCAGGTGGTGAACCGCTATCTGCGGCGCGCGATCACTGCTCCCAAGCAGCCTGCCCGCAAACGTTTCAAAGTCAAGCCTTGGAATTTGCAGTTGCCGCCGTTTACGAAGGTGGAGGAACTACTGGAGTGGCTTGAGGGCCCGGATCATCGGTGATCGTCGTCGACGCCAATCTGCTGATCTATTCCTACGACGTTCGTTCTGCCGACCACAAGAAAAGCGTTGCATGGCTGGAGGACGTACTTTCTGGCGACGAAACAGTGGGCCTGCCTTGGCAGAGCGTGACTGCATTCTTGCGCGTTGTTACTAACCGACGATTGCCAGGCGTGCGCGCCACGGTCGAGCAGGCATTGCTGGCTGTAGAGGAGTGGCTGCGAGAGCCAAACGTGCAGATGCTTTCATCCGGCGACCAGCATTGGTCAGTGTTGAGGCGGATGATTGTGGACGGACAGGCTTCCGGGCCGCTTGTGAGTGATGCAGAAATTGCTGCGCTCACGGTTGAATATGGCGGCGTGCTGCACACCGCGGACCGCGATTTTGCTCGGTTTCCGGGGCTGCGGTGGGTAAACCCGCTCGCGTGATGATGGTCAGAATCGCGGAGCTTCGCTCCGCTGGACAGCCGAGAGCGGCTGTCCCCACACGACTCGACTAGATCTCCAGGATGACCGGCATGATCAGCGGGCGGCGCTGCGACTGCTTCGAGATGTAGCGCTTTAGATCTGCGCGGATTTTTTCCTTGATGACGCCGTAGTCGGCTTTTTCTTCTTCGCTCGATTGTGCGAGCGTGTCCATCACGATCTGGCGGGCGCCGTCCATAAATCCGTTTTCGCCGATGTTGAAGCCGCGGGTGACGATTTCCGGCGAGGTCTCAACTTCGCCCGACAATTTATTGATCGCGATGATGGGCAGCACAATGCCGTCCTCGCTGAGATGGCGGCGATCTTTGATGATGAGGTCTTCAACTACGTCGGTGCGATTGCCGGAATCGATGCAAACGCGGCCGACGTTGACGCGTCCGGTTTTGCGCGCCCCCAGTTCGTCGAATTCGAGAATATCTCCGCTTTCGATCAGCATGACTTTGCCGACCGAACCGTGCATGGCGGCAGCCATTTCGGCATGCAGCTTGAGTTGACGGTACTCGCCGTGAATGGGAACGAAGTAGCGCGGCTTGACCAGATTGATGATGAGCTTGAGCTCTTCCTGGCTGGCGTGTCCCGAGACGTGGACCGGCGGCGAGGTTCCGTCTTCATAGATGACGTGGGCTTCGCGGCGGAACAGGTGATCGATCATGCGGTAGATGGTTTTCTCGTTTCCGGGGATGATGCGGCTGGAGAGCACGACCGTGTCGCCTTTTTCGATCTTGGCGTGCTTGTGATTGTCGACGGCGGCACGCGAGAGTGCGGACATCGGTTCGCCTTGCGTGCCGCTGATCATCACGCAAACTTTTTCCGGCGGGAAATTTTTCATCTCGCCGGGATTTATCAGAAGGCCTTCGGGAATTTCGATGTAGCCAAGATCTTCCGCGATCTCGGCGGAGTTGGTCATGGAGCGTCCGATGAACGCGACTTTGCGGCCGTGCTCATAGGCGAGTTCGACCGCCAGCTTGATGCGATGGATGGAAGAAGAGAAACACGAGATAAAGAGGCGCCGGCGCGTGTGCGCGAAGACTTCGTCGAATTTGCGGCGGACGGCGCGCTCGCTGGGTGTGTATCCCTTGCGCTCGACGTTGGTGGAATCCTGAAACAGCGCGAGCACGCCTTCTTTGCCGTATTCCGCAAAGGTGTGCAGGTCGAAGAGCCGATTGTCAGTTGGCGTGGGATCGACTTTGAAATCGCCGGTGTGAATGACCACCCCGAGGGGCGTGTGAATGGCGAGCGCGACGCAGTCGACCAGACTGTGCGTGACCTGAATCGGATGAACCGTGAACGGGCCGAGCTTGATGCGTTCATTGGCGCGCATTTCGCGCAAGTCGGCATCGTCGAGCAAGCCGTGCTCGTCGAGTTTGTCCTCGACGTAGGAGAGCGTGAATTCGGTGCCATAGACCGGGACTTTGAGCTCCGCGAGCATCCAGGGGAGGGCGCCGATGTGATCCTCGTGTCCGTGGGTGAGGATGATGGCGCAGATTTTTTCGCGGTTCTCGCTGAGATAAGAAATGTCGGGAACGACGATGTCGACGCCAAGCAGTTCGGCTTCGGGGAACATGAGGCCGGCGTCGATGACGAGGATGTCATCTCCCGAGCGCACAGCCATGCAGTTCATGCCAAATTCGCCGAGTCCGCCGAGGGGGATGATATGGAGTTTTCCGGGCATGGATTAACTGATGATGCTAGCACGTTCGAGTGGCGAGTACCGAGTCCCGAGTCGTGAACCTCAGTGGCTAAAGCCCCTTCTATCTTGTGGGCGCTTTACGCGGCGCTGAAGGGCGCTCTTCCACGGTGGCAATGTTCGCCTGACCCGCGACCCTAGCCCTTGGCCCCTGTGCTGCGGTAAGGTGAAGAGAATGGCTGATGCAAAGAAATCGTGGGCGCGGAAGCAGGTCGAGCATGCGCTGGCCAAAGGGCTGACGCGGGCGTATCGCACGGTACAAATCGATCCGCAGAAGTTTCTGCTGCAGTTGCGCCTTGCTTATCGAATGCCGATCAGCGGCTATCACGGTGTGTTCTCGCTGGAAGTGGGCGAAATCGATAACGTCGCCGAATCGATTGTGCGCAGCGGAATGCGAGTTGCTGCAGTCGAAGGTGCGGGGCTCGGTCTCGGCGGATTGATGACGATTGTCCCCGATCTCGGGATTTTGTCGGCGATCACGATGCGGACGATTCAGAAGCTCAGCCTGGTCTACGGATTTGAATTCAATACCGATGAGGAAATCGCCGAGCTCTGGATTGCCGCGGCCAGTGCGGCGGGAGTCGATATCAGCCGCGATCTGCTAGAAAAAGAAGTGCTCAACAAATTCGTGCCGCGCGCGATTGAGCGCATCGCGGCGCAGGCGAGCAAAGATGTGGTCGAGAAGTGGGCGGGGCGGATGATTCCGCTGGCCAGTTCCGTCATCGGGGCAGGACTGAATTATTGGTTTGTGCGCGCGTGGGGCGAACGAGCGAGAGCGCATTTCCGGGCAAGGCATCTCGAGGCGAGGCCGCAACGGCTGGCGCTGATGGCGGGCGACCTTCCCGCAATTCGCTAGTACGCCGCCGAGCTTCGATCGGCCGGACAGCCGAGGGCGGCCGTCCCCACATAATTTTCGAAATAGACACAAAATGCAGGGTTGACACTGAAAAACATGGCGACGAAGGGTGGGCTCGGGATTCGGCGGGCATCTCAGTCCGATTCTGCGGCTATGGCGCGACTGATCAACTCTGCTTTCGCGGTCGAAAAATTCATTGAGGGTGAGCGCACGGATGAAACGGAATTGCGCGAGAGGATGCGGAAAGGTGAATTTCTTTTGGGACGCGATGAGGCTGGCGAGCTGATTGCGTCGGTTTATGTAGAGGTTCGAGGTACGCGAGGATATTTCGGAATGCTGGCGGTCGATCCGCGGCGGCAGGGAAGTGGGATCGGGCGAAAGATGGTGGAGGCTGCGGAAGAATATTGCTGCGAAAAGGGCTGTGCAGCGATGGATTTGACGGTGCTGAGCCTGCGTCCGGAATTGCTGCCGATCTATCGAAAGCTGGGCTATGTCGA
>JASHQK010000050.1 GCA_030039195.1 Candidatus Sulfotelmatobacter sp. | reverse complement strand
GCTGATCTGTGGTCATTGAATGGAACTGGCTGCGTTCGAAAACACGTTGTTCGCATTGCTCCCGACCAAGCGGATCGTCCCAACCACGAGCACCAGAATGACTCCCAGCATGACCGCGTACTCGGCAATGTCCTGTCCGTTGTCTTCCACCCACAGTTGACGCAATCGCCCCACCATGCTCCACCTCCTACCTGTTGAGTCCAAAAAAGAAATGAGAACGAAAAATAGAAACGCCGGATAAAGAAGGACGGGTGACAGCTTCGTTGTGGAACTCCGCGTAGCTGCGAGCGAGATGGCTGGCGCTCACCCTGAGTGAGCCGCATTCTCCGTTCACCGCGGGAGCTTGTCAAGCGAGTTTCCGTCAGCGCCGTTCGGTCTGCAAGGTTTCGTTGACTTCCCCTTCGCAGCTCTCCTAACATTGCACTGGGAATCCTCCGATGGTCGCGGAGACCATCTCGCACTACCGCATCGTCGAGAAGCTGGGCGGCGGCGGGATGGGAGTCGTCTTCAAAGCTGAAGACCTCACCCTCCACCGCTTTGTCGCTCTGAAGTTCCTGCCGGATGACGTTGCCAAGAACGCACAGGCTCTGGCTCGTTTTCAGCGCGAGGCACAAGCTGCTTCCGCCCTGAACCATCCCAGCATCTGCACGATCTATGAGATCGGACAGCAAGATGGTCAGCCGTTCATCGCCATGGAGTATCTGGAAGGCGTGACCTTGAAGCACCGCATCGCCGGTAAACCCATCGAATCGGATGTCTTGCTCAGTCTGGCGATTGAGATTGCGGATGCTCTGGACGCGGCACACTCCAAAGGCATAGTCCATCGGGACATCAAGCCAGAAAACGTCTTTGTGACGGAGCGCGGTCACGCGAAGATTCTGGACTTCGGTCTGGCGAAAGTCAGCACCGCTACGAGCGCGGGGATGGGAGCGGGGCTGCTGTCGCAGCCAACAGCAGACTCAAGTGAGCACCTGACCAGCCCCGGCACGGCTGTGGGAACCATCGCCTACATGTCGCCAGAGCAAGTCCGCACCAAGGAGTTGGACGCCCGCACGGACTTGTTCTCTTTCGGAGCCGTGCTGTACGAGATGGCGACAGGTACATTGCCGTTTCGGGGCGAAAGTTCGGGTGTGATCTTCAAAGCCATTTTGGACGGCACGCCCACGCCAGTTGTGCGGCTAAATCCCGATTTGCCGTCCAAACTGGAAGACATCATCAACAAGGCTCTGGAGAAAGACCGTAATCTGCGCTATCAGAGTGCAGCCGAGATGCGAGCCGACTTGCGACGGCTGAAGCGGGACTCTGAGAGCGGACACAGTTCTGCGGCAAACTCGGGTACGGCGGCCGTGGCAGAAGCTCCTGCGACTCGGGTTGCGAAGCTCTGGAAAATTGTGGTTCCCGTGCTGGTCGCCATGCTTGTGGCGGGTGGCCTGTACTATCGGTCGCATCAAACCAAACACCTGACCGAGCAGGACACCGTCGTTCTCGCCGATTTTGCCAACAGCACGGGCGATGCAATCTTTGACGACGCGTTGAAGACGGCGCTCAGTATTTCCCTGCGGCAATCGCCTTTCTTGAATGTCCTCTCCGACACCCAAGTCGCGGAGACCTTGAAATTGATGACCCGTCCGGCCAGCACGAAGCTCACGCCGGAGGTTGCCCGCGAGCTTTGCCAGCGGGCGGGCAGCAAAGCTTACCTTGCCGGAGCGGTTGGCAGTCTGGGCAGCGAATATGTGCTGGGGCTGAAGGCGGTGGATTGCCAGAGCGGAGACCCACTGGCGCGGGAACAGGTGACGGCAGCGACCAAGGAGAAGGTGCTGGATGCGCTGGGCGAGGCGGCATCGAAGCTGCGGGGCGAACTAGGCGAATCGCTGGCTACGGTGCAGAAGTTTGATGTTCCGCTCGTACAGGCCACCACGTCTTCGCTCGAAGCTCTGAAACAGTACAGCCTTGGACAAAAGGCCCATATCGAGAAAGGCCCCGCCGCAGCCCTGCCTTACGATCTGCGTGCCATCGAGCTCGATAAGAATTTTGCCGTGGGCTACATGGCAATGGGCGTGAACTACTACAATCTCGGCGAACTACGGCGAGCCAGCGAGTACGTCACCAAAGCATTCCAGTTGCGGGAACGTGCCAGCGAGCGGGAAAGGCTGGCGATCACTGCGTATTACTATGACACTGTCAGCGGGGAACTGGATAAAGCGGCCCAGACGTATGAAGAGGAGATAGAGAGCTACCCGCGGGAATCCGGAGCGCACGCTAATTTGGGATTTGTGTACGGCGAACAGGGGCAGTATGAAAAAGCCGCGGAGACGACGAGGCAGGCCTTACAGCTCGCACCAGATAAGGGTCGCGAGAATCTGGCTAACTACACTGTTGCCTTGCAACGTTTTGACGAAACGCGGCAGATCATCAATGAGGCGCAAGCACGAAAACTGGATACCGACATACTCCACAATGCTCTCTACGCTCTTGCCTTCCTTGGGTCGGACTCGTCGGGGATGGGGGAACAGCAGCGGTGGTTTGCGGGTAAGCCCGATTATGAGAACGAAGGACTGGCGCTCGCATCTGACACCCAGGCCTGTGGCGGTCATGTGAGCAAGGCGCGGGAACTGACCAAACGGGCTGTCGACTCCGCGGTACGAGCGGACAACAAAGAAAATGGTGCAGTATGGCAGGCGATTGCTGCGCAGCGAGAAGCTGCTTTCGGCAATCCTGCGGGAGCCCGCCAGACAGCGGCCGCGGCTTTGAAGCTTGCCCCTGCAAGTCAGGGAGCCGAAGCCGAAGCTGCGCTTGCGTTTGCCATGGCGGGCGATACGCCACCAGCCGAGTCCTTGGCGCAAGACCTTAACAAACGCTTTCCACTGGATACCCAGATGCAGTCACTGTGGCTGCCTGCAATTCGGGCGCAATTGGCGTTGAATAAAAAGAACCCGGCTTCGGCGCTGGATGCTCTGCAAGCCGCTCAAGCCATCGAGTTGGGACAAATTCAGTTCGTCAACAATATTTCCTGCCTCTATCATGTGTATGTACGCGGAGAAGCGTACTTGGCGGCGGGACAGGGCAAGGAAGCCGCCGCTGAGTTCCAGAAAATTCTCGACCACAGCGGCATCGTCTGGAATTGCTGGACGGGAGCGTTGGCGCATCTGGGCGTGGCGAGGGCGAATGCGTTGCAGGCGAGGACTTCACAGGGAGCCGATGCCGATGCGGCACGTGTCAGAGCACTCTCAGCCTACAAAGACTTCCTCACGCTCTGGAAAGACGCCGATCCCGACATCCCCATCCTGAAGCAAGCCAAAGCCGAGAACGCGAAGCTGCAATAGGCTTGGCTGATGGCTCGTTGACCCGCTCGCGATTGCGGCATAACATTTCCCGCCAATGTCCTCTTCGTCCCAACTCATTGGGCAGACGATCTCGCACTACCGAGTCATCGAGAGGCTGGGCGGTGGTGGAATGGGTGTCGTCTTCAAGGCTGAAGACACCGAGCTTGGTCGCTTCGTCGCACTGAAGTTCCTTCCTGAAGATGTTGCCCATTATCCGCAGGCACTCGAAAGGTTCCGCAGAGAGGCACGTGCCGCCTCGGCACTGAATCATCCGAACATCTGCACGATCTACGAGATCGGGAAGCAGGAAGGACAGTCCTTCATTGCGATGGAATACCTCGACGGGATGACGCTCAAGCACCGCATCGGGGGAAAGCCGATGGAGATTGAGACGGTGCTCTCGCTAGGGATTGAAATTGCCGACGCCCTCGACTCCGCTCACGCAGCAGGGATAGTCCATCGAGACATCAAGCCAGCGAACATCTTTATCACAAAACGCGGGAACGGCAAGGTTCTGGACTTTGGACTCGCGAAGTTATCCATCGAGTCGCAATCAGATGCGGATGGGAATGCCCCGACCATTGAATCCGGCCCAGAGCACTTGACCAGTCCGGGTACGGCACTAGGCACGATTTCCTATATGTCGCCAGAGCAGGTTCGCGCCAAGGAACTAGATGCACGGACGGACTTGTTCTCCTTCGGCGCAGTTCTGTACGAAATGGCGACGGGCACGCTGCCGTTTCGTGGAGAAAGCTCTGGGGTGATCTTCAAGGCAATTCTGGATAGCATGCCAACACCAGCCGTGCGCCTGAACCCTGACCTTCCACAGAAGTTGGAAGACATTATCAAGAAGTGCTTGGAGAAGGATCGAAACCTGCGTTACCAGCACGCTTCGGACATCTGTACCGATTTGCGACGGCTAAAGCGCAATACGGAGTCTACGAAGTTCTCGGCTGTGACGGAATCGACGTCCTTTCCGAATCGTCGATTCTGGCGGATAGCGGCTGTCGCCGTCATCATCGCAATACTGGTCATCGGCTTTCTGTTTTTGCGAACGAGACATTCTCCCTTTGCGGCTGATTCTGGAAAATCAGTAGCTATCGCAGTCCTGCCGTTCCAGAACGCAGGTTCCGATAAGAATGTCGATTTCCTTCGGCTTGCGTTGGCTGACGAAATCGCAACCGCACTGAGCCGCGTCCCGTCGTTCTCAATACGTCCATTCGCCAGCACGAGCAAATACAGCAGCCCTGCCGTGGACTTGCAGCAGGCTGGTCACGATATGAGTGTGGCATCCATTGTTACTGGTCACTTTCTCAGCGATGGCGATCAGTTGGAGATCACGCTTGAGGCGATAGACGTTGCGAGCGACAAAAGCCTTTGGCGAGAGACGGTCAATGTCGCCGCATCCGACAAGATTGCCATGCGTGAGCAGATCGCGTCTGAAGTTCGTCAAGGCTTGATCCCCGCGCTTGGAGGCTCCTCCCAGTCTGGGGGAACCGAGACCCGTCCCAAGAACGAGGACGCTTACGATCTGTACCTGCGTAGCATAGCTCTTCCGCACGATGTCGCACCTACCAAAAATGCGATTTGGATGCTGGAGCGTGCTGTGGCTATTGATCCAAACTACGCGCCTGCATGGGAAGCTCTGGGACTCCGCTATTACTGGGACGGTACATACGGTGATGGCGGCGAACAAATGCTTAATCGAGCGGATTCGGCTTTCGAGCGTGCATTGGCACTCGATCCAAATTTGACGGTCGCTGCCTTATTTTTGATCACTGACCGAGCGGAACGAGGAGAAGTTGGGGATGCGTATGCGGAAGCGCTAGCCTTTGTCGAACATCGCCCTGAAAGTGCGCAGGCACACTTCGCTCTAAGCTACGTCTCTCGCTATGTTGGAATGCTGGAGCAGTCGGCGCGTGAGTGTGATATTGCGATGGCGTTGGATCGGGGCAATTATCAATTCCGTTCTTGCTCCCTTACGTTGATGGAACTGAACCAGCCTAAAAGGGCAATGGATTTTGCTCAGCTTGATTCCGGCTCTGAATGGGCGGCCAACCGTACCGCGTACATTCTCCTGCAAGAAGGGAAGCTGGCTGAGGCACGGCAAACTATTCCAAAAACATCTTCTAGCACGCAATGGGATCGAGAGCGAGACCTGTTGCTAGCCTGTACCGATCCTTCGCAAGTTTCGCAACTGGATGGAATCGCGCACAAAGCTAAGCTTACCGCTCTGAACGGGACAGATTCGGAAGCCCAGTACCAAGTTGGAAGAATGTTGGCGTATTGTGGTCAAAAGGATGCGGCACTGAGATTGTTGAAGAATGCCATCGGACATAACTATTGCGCCTACACAGCCCTGCAAACCGATCCTCTGTTAGCAAAACTGCGGGGATCGCCCGAAATGAGCGAACTGCTGTCGGACGCTAAACAGTGCCAGAATAAGATTTTGTCGCAGGTTGGTCAGAGTTCGCGTTGAGCATCGCAGACCCGCCATCCCCGTCCTCAAGCAAGCCAAAGCCGAGTACGCGAGGCTGCAATGAATGTCGCTCCGTCGTGTAAAGAACAGGTTTGGGTTTTCGTTGTTGCTTTTGTTGACTACACTCGCAGCCGGGTCTAAGATGCGTCGCATTCCGCCAATAGAGAAGCGCCATGAAGTGTCCGAGTTGCAGTGCGGAGTATCAAGACGAAAACGGAACATGTCCTGTTTGTGCGGCGCCATCGCGAGTCATCGCAGAAGGCAAGAGGAAGCCGCTCATACCAGCAATGCAAGTATTGCCGAACAGCATCGGAATCTGCCCGGACTGCGGCACGGAGCAAATCGGCACCCTGTACCGCATGTCACCGGGAATGGCGACCTTCCTCAAGGCGAAAGATACAGATACGTTTCTTCCAGACAAGCATCGCTGCGTTAGAAATGCTATTGCCGGATAACCCCTTGCCCCCCTCGTCCCGGTCCTGAAGCAAGCCAAAGCCGAGTACGCGAAGCTGCAATGACAGCATGAGTCGTTTTCCGATCCTCTTTTGCAGTTTTTGAGAATGTTGCTCGGTGCGAGCGTCTTTTGTTTCCGTCTTCTAGGCTGAAATCACTCTGAACATCTTCCGGCGTTTTCGCGCCTCCCATTCTTCGCGGGTGAGTTCAATCAGGTTGGGTTTGTCCGAGCCTCGCGCGT
>JASHQK010000573.1 GCA_030039195.1 Candidatus Sulfotelmatobacter sp. | reverse complement strand
GACCGATCTTTCAACAGTGAAGTAGAGTGGCCGCCTCATATAGTTCATCGAGTGTTCCCAGGCCACCGGGCAACACGATGCAGGCGCACGAGTACTTCACCAGCATCACCTTGCGCACAAAGAAATAACGAAATTCCACCGTCTCATCGACAAACGGGTTGGGTGCTCGCCCACACGCACCGGCAGCATCGCGGAGCTAAACTTGCTCACCAAGTGCAAGGTAACGGTCGACCAAGTCAACGATGCGTTCCGAAAAGCGGCTGCTGTTCCACCGCTCAAAGGGGTGATGGCTGTCCTTGAGGATGAATGGGCGTCCTCTCGCATTATCGGAGATTTACACTCGTCGATAGTCGACCTGCCGCTGACCGCTGTTCAGGGCGAATTGCTATCAGTCGCCGTTTTGTATGACAACGAAATGGGCTACTCAGCCCGCCTGGCGGAAATGGCAGCGTATATCGCGAGCGGTGAATCGGTCGGATCGGAAGAGGTTTATGAGAGTGTACTAACAACCTAACGGCTCTTGAAGGCATTCCTAAGTACCCGTCCGCCTCTCATCGCGGCGTAGCGTAGGGCGTCGTAGAAGAAGTATTGGGACCGCAAGCCCGGTTCCAAGAGCGCCTGGTGTAAACACTGCACGCAGGGTGTTCTCCATGGCTGAGGCGAGCGCTCCGTTGGAACCAGTCTGTGCTTCGTTCGCAATCGCGAACAACCCCAGGAGGAACGAGGCGATTCGCTCCGGCAATTTGGACGCATCAGTCTCAAGCATTGGGGTCGACTTGCATCGCCCGCGCTACTTCCGCGATCGAAATGCCTTGCTCTAGCCGGGCCGGATCTCCGTCGCCCGAAATGCGATTCTGGACAGGATCGAAGAGAGCCTTCGAAATCCCTTGCCTGCTGAACACCGCATCATGAACGATGCTCTGCGAAACCTGTGTAGGTTGTCCGTTCAATCTCGTCGCCCGTCGTTAAGCTAACTTTGCCCTTTCAAGGTATTTGCCTTTAGCTTGGCCACGATAGGAAACCGCCAACATCGTGATGTCGTCACTCTGCGGAGCCCCATGAACGAATTGTCCCAATCGCTTCATCACTGCATCGCAAATGAGCTCGCAATTAGTCATTTCGTTGGTAGCCAGTACAGATTCAATGCCGTCCGTTTTGAAAAGTTTGCCATCGCCGTTCCTAGCTTCGTTTACGCCGTCTGTGTATAAAAACAGGGTGTCGCCGGAGTTCAGTTGGAGCGTCCTGCTCTGATAGACATAATCTGCGTCAACTCCGAGCGCCATTCCGCCGTCCTTCTGGGTCAGGCTCGGTACGTGGTTACCACGAATGAGAAATGGTGGCTCGTGCCCCGCATCGCAATACTCCAGAATCCCACTCCTGAAATTAAGGATCCCCGCATATAACGTCACGAACATCTGCGACTGGTTGTTCTCGCAAAGATATCGATTGAGAAGCCGGATGCTTTCCGGCAAGGTCCTTCCAGCATCTTTAGCAAAAACAACGAAAGCGGTCAGCGCCATAGCCATAAACAACGCCGCAGGTATACCTTTGTCCGACACATCTCCAATCACAAAACACAAATGTTCGGAATCGAGCAGGAAGTAATGGTAAAAATCGCCACCTACGTCAAGGGCTGGGACTATGGCGGCAAACACATCGACCTCGGGCGCGGAAGGGAACGCGGGGAATTTCTTTGGGAGCAGACCCATCTGAATCTCGCCCGCAAGATGGAGCAATCTCTCGCTCGCGCATACGCGGCCCATAGTCAAGAGCAGCTGATTCGAAGTCGCCGTTAGCACTGCGTCCGAAACCGCGGCGCCACGAAGACCGAAGTAAGCAACGGAAGTGTGTTCGAGCACCAAGGGGATGACGGTGACTTCGGAGCTGGGATCCCGGATCCAATCGCGATGTGCAAGCGCCTTCCGGCGCAGCGCTTCCGGAATAGACCACTCCCAGCCTCCGGGTCCTGAACGATGGCTTCCACCTTCCGACGCGAATTCAAAGGCTGCCGCAGTGGCTCCGAACAGACTCACGGCCTGGTTCACAGCGGTTGAAGCTACAAGCTGAGAGGTACTGCAAGCCAACAGACCTCGTCCGAATTGCTCTATGAGCTCGTTCTCGCGGCTGCGCCGGATCGCTTCGGCCGCACTTTTCCGTGCCTTCGCCGACAATTGGCTTATGAGCAAAGACGCAAGAACAAAGCTGACTGTCGAAGTCCAGCCCTGCGGCGTAGCCGCCAATTTCCCAAGCGGCGGCTGGAAATATGTCACAAAGAACAACCCCGCGGTTATCGAAGCTGCAAGCGAAGGGATTACGCCCCAATAGTTTGCGCTGAACAGCACAATCAAAAACAAGACGGAAACGACGGTGCCCGGGCGCACTGGTTCACTTAAGAAATGATAGACATAAAACACCGCCCACATCCCCCACACCCAGCATGCAGCGATCGCTGATACTAGGCACGAGGTCCATATTGTGGTGATCACTCTGTTGGCCCGCATAAGCAACTCTCAATTCTTCCGGGGGGGATGGTCGCAGGCGATCGTCAACAGCGATCTCCCCCAGGTAAATGCACGACAAAACGATGCACGTTGCCGGAGTCTGTTGAGGTGTAATCGAACTGATCCACGTAGGTCCTGCCAAGAAAAAGTCCCCAACCGCCAGCCGTTTGCTTCAACGGATTTTGCAGATCTGGTTCTGGCACCTTGTCGGGATCATAGGTCTGACCGTGGTCTAACAGGCGGATGATGAGCTGTCCGTTCTCCTGGAACGCCCCTACGATGATGTCGCCTTCAAGACCCACTTCTTCATAGCCATGGACCACGATATTGGTTGCGATCTCATCAACGGCCAAACAGAGCTTGTATGTTCTGGACGGATCGAGTCCCGCTGCTCGCGCAACCTCGGAGACATACTTCCGCACCAGCGCAAGAGAATCTAATGTTCCGGGAAAAATCTTCTCCTGCATACTTCTTCACGGAAGAGCACAAACAAATCGTGCTACGAAGCACTTTGACCGGCGATAAGCACCATTACCGAGCGTCCGCCGAGAATCACATGATCCGAATCGCAAATCGGAGGTGCGCAGCAGGCGTCGTAAATATCTTCGGGCGGCGGCATTGACGTGTTGACCACAACTCTCCACGGCGCCCCATTGGAGGCGCGCGGCAAGTGGAAAGTCAGGCTGTCGCAATGTGAATTCACGGCTGCATAGATATCTTCGTGTGCTGGCTTGGCATACTGACCGCAAAGCATCCAGGCAAGGCAGCGGCTGTTCTGAGAAGTATCGGGCGCAAACGGTGCTGTTCCGTGAAAGCTGATATCGGACATCCCTACCCCGAGATAGTCAGCGTGCTGGAAAAACGTTCCCACCCTGAGCGCAGCATGCGTTTTGCGAAAATTGAGCAGCTTTTTCACAAACTTCAAGAGCTCGGCATTGTGTTCCACCAAGGTCCAATCCATCCACGTCAATTCACTGTCGTGGCAATAACCGTTGTTATTGCCGAGCTGTGTTCGGCCAGCCTCATCTCCCATCAGAATCATGGGAATGCCGTTGCTGAGCAGCAGCAGGCAAAATGCATTCTTCACGAGCCGTCGACGAAGCGCTTGAATACTGGAATCTGACGACTCGCCCTCGTACCCCCAATTCCAACTCGCATTGTCGTCGCAGCCGTCACGATTATTCTCACCGTTAGCTTCGTTGTGCTTGTACGAGTAAGAGACCATGTCGTGCAAAGTAAGACCATCATGGCAAGTAATAAAGTTCACGCTGGCAGAGGGGCTGCGATACGGATAGAGGTCCGGAGAGCCTTGGACGCGAGAGGCCATTTCCCAGACCAGACCGGAATCGCCCTTCACAAACCGACGCGCGCAATCGCGAAACTTACCATTCCATTCGGCCCAGCGGTCATACGCAGGAAACGAACCGACCTGGTAAAGGCCTCCGGCATCCCATGCTTCGGCAATCAGCTTGCATTTGCTCAGCACGGGATCGTAGGCGAGTGACTCAAGCAGCGGGGGATTCGCCAGTGGAGCTCCGTTCCGATCACGATCAAGAATCGAGGCAAGGTCAAAACGAAAACCGTCGATGTGATATTCCGTACTCCAATACCGCAAACAATCGAGTACAAGATTGCGGACCACGGGATGGTTGCAATTCAATGTATTGCCGCATCCGGAAAAATTCAGGTAATACCCGTCAGGAGTCAGCATGTAGTAACTGCGGTTGTCAATGCCGCGATAACACAACGTAGGACCGCGGTGATCGCCTTCGGCCGTGTGGTTAAAAACCACATCGAGAATCACCTCGATTCCCGCACGGTGCAACTCTTTCACGAGCGCCTTGAATTCGTCCACCTGCATGCCCAGTCGCCCGGTGGCTGCATAGCCCGCCTTTGGCGCGAAAAACGCCAGCGTGCTGTATCCCCAATAGTTGAGCAGCGGTTCTCCTGTTTCGGGGTGCTTACGGCTATTCTCCCACTCATCGAATTCAAAGACAGGCAACAGTTCGATGCAATTGATGCCCAATTCGTTGAGGTACGGAATTTTCTCGCGTAACCCGGCAAAAGTGCCTGGAGCTGTCGTTTTGGAGGAGGGGTGCGCCGTAAAACCGCGTACATGCAGCTCGTAGATGACCAGGTCCTGGATGGGAATTTCTAGTGCACGGTCGTTCTCCCAATCGAAATCATCGAATGCTAACCGAGAGCGGTAAGGATAAATGTCACTGGGGTCCGGCTCTTTTCGCCAGATATCACGTCCGGCGAGAACCTTCGAATAGGGATCGAAAAGAATTTTTCTGCGATTGAAGTGCAGTCCCCTGCCTGGATCGAAAGGGCCGTCAAACCGGTATCCGTATTCCAAGTCTTCATAATCCAGATCGAAAACGATCATGGAATAGACGTCGCCAATCCGAAATTCCTGCGGCAATTCGATTTCTACCATCGGCTGGAGCTCATGCTTGCGAAAAAGCACGAGAGCGCAGGAAGTCGCGCTGCTGGAGAATACCGAGAAATTCACACCATTGGGCACCATCGTCGTGCCGAATGGAAGCGGGCGCCCACGTCTTATGCGAAACCCCTGACGTTCGTGAGTCGGATAATAATCGATCCGCGATTCAATGCCCGACATTTCACGCGGCAAAGGCATGCAATGCCTCTTCCTGCGAGTCGGCAATTGTGAAGAAACTCAAAAAACCGGTGTGCGACATCACGGTGCGAATTTCTGGAGATACCCCCAATAGCACCAGCTTACCGTTCCGAGCGGTAATTTCACGATATAACAACAACAGAAGGCGGAGACCTGCGCTGGACAAGTAGTCGACTCGCGAAACATCAAGTATCAGCTTCTGCACCTGTTGCAACGCTGCGGAGAGCTCCTCGCGGATCTGAGGAGCGGTTTTGCCATCGATGCTTCCTTCCAGTTCGACGCGAGTAACACTCAGTTCGGATAGCGTTGTGACGTTCATGACGCAACAACAGCCTAGTACACGAAAAGACAACGGAGGGACTGTTAGAAATAACAGTATTGACTGCACTCAACCGAACGCAAAGAGGTGATGTCCTGCTGCGCACGAACGAAGTAGATGACTCCGGACCCGAACGCGATACTGGGATTAAGCCGCTGAGGGATAGTTTTTTGCAAGTGCTCCCAATTCAGTTTCGGGAAAGCGAAAATTCCGCCAAACCACACTCTAAACACACTAGAACTTTGGGAAAAACCCAAACGATCGGCTTATCTAATCCCTTGAAGCTGGGGAAATGGAGAGCGACTTCGCCTCCAAAATCAAGCAGTTAGATCGAGGGACGGATCGAGGATGACGCCTTTGAGCGGGATGGTGGACTGGATGTAATGCTCGGCAATTCCCTCCAAGGAATTGCTGAGCATTACATCTCCATTTCCCTGGTCGACTTAACCGGAAAGATTCAGGAACTCTCTACTGCGAATGAACGTAAGCAAGATGCATTGCGGCAGGTCGTTGAATCGCGACTCGACAAGCTGAACGAGAGCAATAACGAAAAACTCGAGCAGATGCGCCAAACCGTGGACGAGAAGTTGCATACGACGCTCGAGATGCGGCTTACAGACAGCTTCGGTGTGGTAACGGAGCAGCTTGGGAGAGTGCAGCTCGGCCTCGGAGAAATGAAGGATCTGGCGAACGGCGTCGGAGACCTCAAACGAGTGCTGACGAATGTGAAGACGCAATTCCTGCCTATAGAATGCAAGATCCTGGACTCGCCTCTTGTCTCCTGCTGCCAGAAAGTTGTGTATCGCCTCCCAAAGGGTTTCCGGATTGAGGTCCTTAGTGGCCTTCCGAACAGATTCGAAAGTGTCGATGTAGTACTTCCCCGCAATCTTGTGGAACTCGATCGCGCGTTTGGGTGAAATCGCACTGTAGTAAAAATCCCTGACGAGAGGATGCAATTGATATCCCTTTTCGGAGCTCTCGATCAAATATTGGCCCGTCAAGGAATTCAAAAGAAAGTTCGCTTCTTCGCCCCGCCACCTCGTGAATACTTCTCGTGGCGCGGGCAATCGAAATATTGACGCGAAGCTTAAAAGCTCAGTTTCAGGCTGGGAGGTTTTGAGCTTAGCAAGAATGAAGGTTACGATTGTGTCTCTCAACTCCTTGAATATTGAGATGTCATCCACAAGTTCTTGTGACGGATGTTCAGCCCAAAGACGCGCGACCTTGGCCGCTAAGGGATGGCCGCCAAGGAATGACAAAAATCTTTCAGAGGGAATTGGCAATTCACCCAAAACGAGTTCGCCAGTCGCTTGAAACCAGTGTTGCACCAGCCTTTGGGTATAAGTTGCTATGAGCCCTTGAAGGGGATAATGTGTGCAGAATGCCTCAAATTCTGCTGGAAGTTTTGGATTAACGTGCGAAATGAAAAAGTATTTCGTTTTCTCAGCATCGAGACCATTTTGAAGAGGAGCTGACTCACCGCCGGATTCTCGATTTCTCCCGAGGGCGACAAAAGATACTGAAACTCATCAAGCACGATTGTCAGCTTAGGGTTTTGCGTCAAGTACGATAGTAGTCGCTGTTCCGCACTCTCCTGAGTTCCCGGACCGAGCGTCTCAAGACCATCCGCGATCTGCAAATTGCAGGCATACGAAGGTTCAGCCAGGAGCGCTATCGCTGATTTCGTCAGTTTGGCGATGTGGCTGTCAGATTAGACGGTTCCGGAAAGCTCCAACACTTTCCTAAGCTCATTGCAGATGAGAGAGTTCAGCAAGTTTTTCGGGTTTGCTTTCAGCGCTTTACTGCCGCTGGTCAATCCGCTAGGTGACGCACTGATGTTTTTGGGTATAGTCGGTGCCGCGCCCTCTGCGATATACCGAATGCTCGCCAAGAAGATTGCAATCGGAACCACGATTTTCCTGCTTACGATCGAAGCCGTTGGGACTGCGTTACTCAAGTTCTTCGGTATTTCGGTGCCAGTGATGCAGGTCGCGGGCGGTTTTGCGCTGGCAGCCATGGGCTGGAGCCTACTGAATGAAAACGAATCCGACCAGAACAGCAAGCAAACTCAAGTTGGTGCCGGCCTGCGGGAACTGGAACAAAAAGTCTTTTACCCATTGATATTTCCCATCACCGCAGGGCCGGGATGCATTGTTGTCATGGTAACGTTGAGCGCCCACGCATCGACGCAGGGTCTGCTCCCTGCCATCATTGCACACGCAGGAATCGTCACAGCGGTGGTGCTGTTGAGCGTTGGGGTGTACTACGCCTATGCCTATGCGCCTGCCATTACAGCGCGTGTCTCTCCACAGACCGCCCATGGCGTCCTTCGCGTGATCGCATTCGTCTTGCTGTGCATCGGCATACAGATCACATGGAATGGGGTAGCAGCCATGCTGAAGACGCTGCTTTAAGGTCAAACTGGTGAATATCGCCATTTCACTGATCAACGTTCAAAGCAAGAATGGTTTCCAGCCGGTTCACTTGCGAATCGCTTGTTCGGGCCAATTAGTGCTTAAACGTACGGCTCATGGAGGTGAACAGGCAGAGTGACTTTCCTGATCTGGTCATCGCATTCGCAGTGGTATGCACCGTAGCAGTTCAAAATTTAGCGTTTCACTCTTGGTCTGATTGGAGGGCTAGGTCGGCTTCTTCGAGCAAGGCTCTAGTGTTTAGTTACAGTTATTCGTAATATTGCTGGGCTGCTTGTGATTTCAGAGGGCGGGATTCTCCCCACACTTTTTGTGCTCCGGTCCTTCCACATATGGTGGTTGCCACACTATAGAAAAACCTTCAACGAGCGTGAACTGTCAGTTGACAGGGGTGTTGACTGACGCTAAGGAGTGTCGTCCTCAAAATAGTATGCGGAGTGCCGCTGGCGTCTTTTCAGGCAGAGTGTTGTGATTCTAGTCATTCGAGTTCATCCAAGTCGAGTAGGTCGCATGATTGTGACGTCGGAGCTGAGCGAAGCTGCTCTCGCTTCCTCCCCTCTTCCATACTTTCAACAATTTCCCACGCCAGAACACAGTCTTCCCGAACCTGAAAATCGGGATTGTCGCTGCGCTCGCACTTCGAATGGGTCTTCGCACCAGCCTCTAGATACAATCGAAATAGTCGCGTGAAACTGAAAGTTCTGCTAGTAGACGCCTCACATTAACCGCACGACCATCACGAGTCTGTGGGTGTCTCCGCTTTCTCGTGGCAAGGAATCAAACACCAAAGTGTGGCGTATTTTGGCGTTATTGCACACACTTTGCATCCGTTGAGATTGATCCGGTGGTGTGTGTTTGATTTCGTGGGGCTCAAGTAGGTTAAGCGAGGAGCTTCATGAACTCGGTGCGAGTTCTTCTGGTGGACGATTACGAGCCATTCCGTCGTGTAGTTGCCTCAAGACTTCAAGAACCGCCAAAGTTCCTAACTATCGCCGAAGCATCAGACGGTCTTGAGGCGATTAAGAAGGCGAAGGAACTACAACCGGACTTGGTCCTACTGGACATCGGTCTTCCGAAGCTGAATGGGATCGAAGCTGCTCGGCAGATTCGGCAGCTTTCCCCTAAATCCAAAATTCTGTTCGTGAGCGAATGCCGCTCCGCGGATATAGCGGAAGCAGCCTTGAATACGGGTGCGCTCGGCTACGTCGTCAAGTCGAATGGAACAAGTGAATTATCGCTCGCGGTAGATACTGTTCTTAAGGGCGAGCGTTTTCTAAGCGCGAGCTTGGATGGTGACGACACCCGGCATTTGCACACGCAAACTTCGGAAAGCGAGCGCAAGATCGAACGGGGTTTTCAACCGCGATTAGCCGAAGACGCATGGATTTCTGACTCCCTAAAGTCGCTTATTAACGCTACTGGGGCTGACTTCGGCAATGTTCAACTTTTTGATTCCGCCAGTCGCGTCCTACGAATCGTTGCCCAACATGGTTTCCAGAGGGAGTTTTTGGATTACTTCGACATCGTGACTGAACGGGACGCATCCGTGTGTGGAGCGGCGTTGAAAGATGCGTCCCGCACAATCGTCCAAGACGTCGCTACCGATGCCCTGCTCACAACTGAATCGAGAGGCGTGCTACTGAGAGCGAACGTGCGGTCAGTTCAGTCCACTCCGTTGATCGATGCCGGGAAACTCGTCGGAATGGTGTCTACGCACTATAGCCGTCCCAATGGGGTTACCCCCGATGGGTTGAGGCAGGTCGATGATTTTGTCATCAGCCTGCTCGCAAAGATGCACGGGTCAGATCAAGGGACGGAATAGCAAGAGGCTGTCCATTTCCTTGCAGGTTTCCCCACGCATTGAGTATTTAAGAGTTTGCGACGGCACCCCACGTTCACCCAGGATAGAAAGCTGAATGCTCCACACGAATGCCTTCGAAGGTATCTTCACCTCTTCACCATTCTCAAGATTTGCTGAGGAGTACAGGCACAAAAGGTCGAGCGCGGAAGTATGGGCTACTAATCCCCAAAGCTGTTCCAACCGCAAAACCTGAGCCAGCCTGCTGGGGCGCACATGGCAGCCCTGTCAATTTTGACAGGTGACAACCTCCCTGTTGCGGATTACAAATAACCACCTTTCTCTCGAGGGTTTGCGGAGAGCCCTCCACGCTGCTGGAGAAGGGATGTGAGGTGGAGGGCTCTCTCGACAAACTCTGTCGGAGTGACGACCCGTTAGGAACCGCCACGAAAAAGCCAGGGCTCGTGCCCTTTGTCCTAGGAGTGTCTGCCATGAAGTCTGCAGTTTCCCCATGTCCGATTGTCACAGATTGGAAGACCCTCTACCGAGCTGCCATTCTTGAACCCGACAAAAGAGTTGTGCGCCAGAAAGTGTTGGAAGCGGAATTTGCGATTCTGTCGCGTGCACGCGAAGTCTTCTACTGCGGTGGGACGAGCGATGAGAAAGAATCGCTGGAAGACGCACTGTACCTTCTGATTTCATACAAGAACGCCTGCGAGTGCGCCGACATGGATATCACCGGTAAGGCCGCAACAGCCGTCTGACCCATACAGACGCGCACAAAGTCCCGACGGGTGTTCCGGGCTCTTCGTCTTCAAGGACAATCATCGCGATTATCCGTTGCTAACAGGCGTTCTCGCAGGCTTGCGCCGTCTGTTCCTCTTCCATGCTCAGCCGCGAGAGATTTTGAGCGGTATTGAGATTTCCGATCAGCCAAGAATTGATACCGAGGAACAGTCTGGTAGTAATGGGATTGCCCCTTACCAATTCAATTTGGCTGGAAGCAAGACCGGGCGATACTGGCCAATGCCACATCCAAAGTCGCGCCAGCCTCCATAAGAGGTCGAATCCACAACCTGAGGAAGTTTTTTCGATCGAGTTTCAAATGCATCGCGAGGCCTTTCACCGCTTCCCGCCTTGCACATTGGAGTTCTTCGTCTAGTATGCGTTTTTTGAGTTCCTCGTGAGCCTCCTCTACTTGTTCTGCGGTGGGCCACAGGGCTCCTTGCTGTTTATCCGTATTCTTCATTATGAGTTACGACTCCTACATGGACATTTCCCTCAGACTGCGAGTCCACGAGAAATTCCAACCTAGGAGAGAGTAGCTTGCGGCGGTGGCAGCCGTCGTTGCCCCGGGACAATCAAATGTCGAAAATGAGATTAGAAGGTGACTATCGAAAACAATGATGTCACACGCTTGTGCCGTCTCTTTACCTTTCAGCCTTTAGTCCCCGACATTCCTATCCTCAAGCAAGCCAACAAGTGAGTGGAATGGTGTTTTGTCCCGGCCCGGGAACAAAAGAGTCCTAGAGCGAAAGGAGTAGCGAGCGAATTTGCTCCTCGATCGTCCAATTTCCTACATCAGACGGGATCTCCGAGCATCGCCTCTCTCAGGTATTGCTTGAAATCGGTGGGTCATTGCTTGCGCTTCGCCGAGTCGACGGAATACTGAAAGAGCGGCCACGCTCATTGTTGGCCTTGACAGTGGCGGGCAGGTCGAGATCAGTAAGTGAAATCTTCTCGATCCGCTGCGGCGCTGTAAAGTTCCAGAGCGTTTGCCTCACAATCACGTAGCTTTGAACCTCCTGCTTGTGTCCATCGCGGAAAACAAGCACCGCTGGCGGAATGATTGGGGTGCCAACTTGCGATGCGCCGTCCGCTGCACGCATTGCAGTTGGCGGCGGAGGAATGTACGGATATGGATAACCGTAGCTTTGCCAGGGAGGCGCCATCTGGGCATCCTGCGGCCGCTCTCGATACGCCTCATCAGCAGAATTATCGTCATGATCG
Source organism: Candidatus Sulfotelmatobacter sp. (assembly GCA_030039195.1). Classification (GTDB taxonomy): domain Bacteria; phylum Acidobacteriota; class Terriglobia; order Terriglobales; family Acidobacteriaceae; genus Sulfotelmatobacter. The sequence continues at coordinate 1,859 of JASHQK010000573.1, read as the reverse complement.
TACTCATGGTCATTGTAGGCGCCGTATCCTACTCCCCAGTAGGGATAATAGGCCCACCATGGATAAGCCCAATTCCAACAACCGTAACCCCCACAGTTGGGAAACCCGTTTCTTCCGAAATACCAACTCTGGAATCTGTCATTGGAGCCATGCGAATGGCCAGGTCCCCTGGAAGGAAGATGCGAAGGATGAGCAGAGGGGCTTGGGACGTCTGGGGTGGCGCGGGACGAAGATCCGTTTCCAACTCGACGACCATTTTCGACATGACTTCCGGCAATTCCGACCCTGCCGGCGGAACCGGCCCCTCGTCCGCCACCGCCGCGCTGCGCCCATCCGGTTAATGCGAGCAGAAGCACAAACGCTGCAATGGCTGTGAAACGATGAGCGGAACTCTCGATCGTAGCGATTAGAATCGGAGTAGAGACTAGGCTGGAAAATCGGTTCACGGTCGCCTCCTTTGGTGGTTAGCCACCGCATCTTTGACGTTATCTTCAACACGCCTGTTAAAACTTCTACTGACATTTATGTCAGTTAACCAGGTAGTAACCCGACAAACATGCATGACTAGTAAGGTTCTCTGGAGACGCTGCCGGTGAGGTAGGTAAGTCTATCAGTGGACTGCCGTGCGATGCCGACGTATTAAAAAGAAGGACCTCTACTCCCCTCCTCGCGGCTAACAGAAGTTACGATGCACGGCTCTCCAAAACCGTGCCTGGCAAGCGCGTGCAGGTAACGTTACGCCCTGTCTAGGGGGAAGCCAAGGGTAGACCCCAAGCCAAATACTACATTATCTTGCGTCTGTTACTTCTAACACGTGCGACTCTTCAGTCGGACGGGTACATTTACCTCGTAGTGTTCAATTCTTTAGAGTTTGCAGGTTTGGAGCACAAGTACAAAATGCACCAACCCGATTGTGCCCTTGAGTTTCATCGCTTCATCGACCGGCTGCTCACCGGTAGGTACCAGGCCAGCCCACGTTAATGTGAGTTCCAAGGACAGCGGTAGGCAAATTTTGAGAGACCAACGAATTGCTCAGGGAGTCATCGACATTCATCAGTCAAACACGCTCTAGTTCGATCTGTCAAAGCAACCAGGAAAGGCGACGATATATGCACTCGCCTACCCTGCTGGTGCTGAGTGTGCACATTCCGGCAAGCATCAGGGAACGATACCAATAGCGCCAAAACTGTGTTCTGAAAGCGAGGCGAGCCATGAGGCAAGGGAAATGGCTCAGTTTCCTAGCCACATGCATTATTAGGTTGGGGATCGCGGCGGCCATCTGTTTGACGGAAGCTCAAGCACAGTCCAGCCAGAACCAAACGCCACAACCCGCTACTCCTCAATTTCCACAAAATATTCCCGATGCGCCATCAGCCGTGCAGCCTCCGCCCAAAGTCCCAGCCCAATCCGCACCGAATCAGGCTGCAAAGCAGCCGTCGTATAGGAACAATTCTGCGGAGGCGCAAGATCAAACGGCGCCAGCTTCTCGACGCATGCGTACGGTCGGAACGATTCCTTCACAGACTCCGGCGCCGGCGCACTCGCAACCGCGTCCTAAGAATCAGATCAATCCAAGAGAAGATCTCTACAAGATTCTTGTCACCACGAACTTCGTCCAGGTGCCCGTAATGGTCAAGAACCGTGAAGGACAGCGGGTGGATGGTTTGCTCCCCACAGACTTCACGGTAAGAGAAAACGGCGAGCCGCAGACGCTTGCGTTTTTCACGAGTGATCCATTTCAACTCTCGGTGGCGATCGTGCTCGATCTCGGAATGGCCGACGTTGCCGTGCAGAAAGTCAATCAGACTTACGGGACGCTGGCCGGTGCGTTCAGCCCTTATGATGAGTTCGCACTCTAT
>JASHQK010000572.1 GCA_030039195.1 Candidatus Sulfotelmatobacter sp. | reverse complement strand
TCACCATGGCCGTTCTCCGGTGTCCAGGTATTCACGCCAGTCTGAATGTTTTCATTGAAAAGAGCCGATCGGAAGGCGTCGTCCGATAGAGGCATGATGTCACTGACCGCTGCTATCACGTGTCTCGGGCTCGACATAAGATGCCGCCCGGCCCGCGTCAATCGCATGCATCGGCGGGAGATCCTCAGCGATCAGCCAAAACCGGCCAATGGTTATCACCTGAAAACCGGCCAACGAGAATAGCATCTGGGACATTGACACCCACCAGGGCCTGTAGCCTCGGTGGGCATGGCCAATGTCTTGAGCGAAGAGAAGAAGCAACAAGTCTTAGCGCTGGGACGGCTAGGCTGGTCGCTACGGCAGATCCAGCAAGCCACCCGCATCCGTCGTGAAACCGCCAGTCAGTACCTGAAAGCGGCTGGGATCACAGTGCGTCCACCTGGAGGCTGGGGGCGGCGAGCAGCAAAACCGGCCAACGAAGTGATCACCGACTTTGGCGCGGGAAAAGCGGCCGTCGCGGTGATCACCGACCCCGACTGCAACCCCAAAACCAACCCCGAAAACCTTTCCACGAAGGGAAAAGCAAAACCAACTTCAAAACCGGCCAACGAGGTGATTACCGACCCTGAGGTGATCACCGACCTCAACCCATTCCAACGAGACGAAGTGGGCGCTCTTGCCTCGGCGCCAGTGGCGTCCCCGCAGCGCAGTCCCAGTGCCAGCGCCTGTGAACCGTACCGCGAAGCCATCGAGTTGGGACTCAGCCGAGGCCGCAACGCAGTAGCGATCTACCAGGATCTGGTGGATGAGTACAGCTTCGCCAGCAGCTACCAGAGCGTGCAACGCTTCGTGCGCAAGCTGCGCGGCATGCAAACACCCGAAGCCCGCGTGGTGATCACCACCGCACCCGGTCAGGAAGCACAAGTCGATTACGGCACCGGGCCGATGGTGCGAGATCCCGAAACTCGCAAGTATCGACGCACGCGACTGTTCGTCATGACGCTGGGCTGCAGCCGGAAAGCAGTTCGCCTGCTCGTCTTCCGCTCCAGCGCCCGCATCTGGGCCGAGTTGCACGAGCGAGCGTTTCGCCGATTAGGCGGAGCTACTCGCATCGTCATTCACGACAATCTTCGCGAAGGCGTGCTTGTCCCCGACATCTACGATCCCGCGCTCAATCCTCTGTACCGTGACGTGCTCGCCCACTACGGCGCGGTTGCCATGCCCTGTCGCATCCAGGATCCAGATCGCAAGGGCAAAGTCGAGGCCAGCGTCGGCCACGCACAGAAAACGCCGCTGAAAGGTCTGCGCTTCGAGAGTCTAGAACAAGCGCAAGCGTATCTTGATCGCTGGGAAGAACACTGGGCCGACACCCGCATCCATGGCACCACCAAGCGGCAGGTTGCCGCCATGTTCGCGGAAGAGAAACCATTCCTGCTCCCCCTGCCGCTCGAACCGTTTCGCTATTACCACTACGGCGAGCGCGTCGTCCATCTGGATGGTTGCGTCGAAGTCGAAGCGGCGTACTACGGCGCCCCTCCAGGCTGGATCGGCCGCGTGGTGCGCGTGCAATGGGACGAACTATTCGTCCGTCTCCTCGATCCCAAAACCGGCCAACTGCTGCGCGAACACGTACGCCAGAAGCGCGGCTGGTATCGCATCAAGCCCGAAGATCACTCCAAGCACACTCCGCTGCGCACTTCGCAACTGTTGTGGCGTGCGGGTCGTGCCGGCACACACATCGGCACGCTGTGCGAGGCCATCTATCGCCAGCAAGGAGAAGTCGGCGTGCGCCGCATCCTCGGCGTGCTCGCTTTAGCGAAGAAGTACGGCACGGCCGCTGCTGATCAAGCTTGCGCTGCCGCGCTGGAGATAGGAGTCGTGGAATACCGCTTCGTTCGTCGCTATCTGGAACGTTGTCCGCAAGCCCCACTCAGTTTGCAGCAAGTCGATCCCCTCATCCGCGAACTAGTGCAGTACCGCGATCTCATCAACCACCGAACCAAGGAGCTGGAACCATGAACCTCATCGAACTCACGCGTGCCTTCAACCAACTACGTCTGGGCGGCATGGCCGCCACCCTGGAGACCCGTCTGCGTCAGGCGCAATCGGAACCGCTCTCCCCTATCGACCTGATCTCCTGTCTGGTCTCCGACGAACTAACGCGTCGCAGCGAGCGCCTGCTAGAGCGGCGGAAAAAGCAAGCTCAGTTCCGCGACCCGCAGAAGTCCCTCGATAACTTCGACTTCGACTTCAACAAGAAAATGAATCGTAGCTTGATCTTCGATCTCGCCACTGGCACCTTCATCGCTCGTCACGAAGACGCCTTGTTCTTAGGCCCACCCGGCACGGGGAAAAGTCACTTGGCACAAGCCATCGGACAGGCGGCCATCCAGCAGGGATACCGAGTGCTCTACCGCGAAACCCATACTCTGCTCGACGACCTGGCCGACGCCACGCTCGACGGCACTCGCAAAGAGTATATGGGGTTCCTGGTGACCGTGCCTTTGCTGATCATCGATGACCTGGGCATGCGCAAGTTGCCGCTCACCGCGGCCGAAGAACTACTGGAGATCATCATGCGCCGCTACGAACGCGCCAGCACCATGCTGACCTCCAATCGACCGGTGGAAGATTGGGGCAAACTATTGGGTGACGCCGCCGCGGTCAGCGCCATGCTCGATCGCCTACTGCACCATGGACACGTGCTCAAGTGCGGTCCGCGAAGCTGGCGCACGAAAACCGACTTGCCTCTACAGGAGGCGGCAGGGTAGAACAAACTGGTCCCGGAACGGCTACTTCCGTTGGCCGGTTTTGAAGTGATAATCGTTGGCCGCTTTTGAAGTGATCACTGAGGGGAGATCTTCTCGCTGCTTCTTTCCTTCGCGCGAGATGAAAATACGCGATCACGTTTAGCGAATTGATAAATACCGCGATCACATTTCATACGATCACCGGTCGTGACGCAATTAGCAAGCCATAATAGACCCAGAGGATCTGGAAAACACCCATAATGGCCACCATCCTTGGGTTCATACCGGCGCTTGACTGACGCCTGTGCATTGCAATCAACTCCGGCATGGCCGCAAAGGTTGTACCAAAACCGATGACGAAACCGAGGATCTCTGATCGCGAAAATCTGGGGATGAGCAGGCTTGAAGTGTCTCGTGGAACCAGATCTTGGCAATTACACAGAGTCATCAAGCTCAACAATAGAAGTGCAACACTCGCTCCGCTAAATCCATGCATGGCTACACCCAGCGATTGCCTTCTGGTTGAGAGGGACCTTCGTTGCCCATTCGACGCCGTCTTAAGCCACAGTGCCCAAGGCTTAACCGCAGACCGAGTACCGATAAATGCTTCACCACTACCCACCCTGACCTGCTCTGTTCGAGGTTCGCCTACGTCGCTCTATCGCGCGCTTGCCTCGATGCTGGAAGATGCGCAGATGATGTCACCGGTCTCCGACGCCAGTTCACTGGACACACCGACAGACGTCCAGCATGAATGAGTCCTCACGTTCGGTTTACTCCAAGATCTGCCACACGAAAAAATACTTGCGCCCGTCGCGGTCCTTTTGACTCCCATCCCACACTGCAAACGCCATCGGTGTACCGGCAGCGAGATTCTCCAGTTCCAACGTGACAAGTATGAGTGCGAAAGAAGACCGGTAGTACTAAAGAGAACCAACAGGCGAAGTGCGGGAGACGACAACATTTGGGGTTGATAGGCAGAAGCCGCTCGTAACGGGCTCCGCAGATCCCCAACATTTTGGTGAAAACGGATAGTACTGTCACTTCTGGCAGTTTCGCCAAGTTTGGAGCGAGTCCTAAGCTTGTTGCAGTCTTGCGGTGGAAAGATGGCAGGCACCTTTGCGAGGCAATTCCTCTCGGTCGCATTGTCGTGCGTGCTGATTGTCACTGCCGGCCCCATTGACGTATCAAGCCAGGAAGCAACATCTGGGGAATCGGCCGGCAATCCTGGGCAGGCTCCTCCTTTATCCGCGGATGAGTTGCAACAACTTGTGGCGCCCATCGCGCTCTACCCCGACGCTCTCGTGGCCCAGATTCTCGGAGGGCGACCTTTCCAGATCAGGTTTCTTCCGCCAACGGCTGGCTTCCACAGAGCAAGAAGCTGACCGGGACGGCCCTCATGCAGGCCGCCGATAAACAACCATGGGACCTGAGCGTGAAGGCGCTCACTCAGTTTCCTTCGGTCCTTGAGAATCTGGCGAAAAACCTCAGTTGGACCTCAGCGCTAGGCGAGGCTTATCACTTGCAGGCCACTGATGTCATGTCAGCGGTCCAGGCTTTGCGTGCGGAGGCAAAAGCGGCCGGAAATCTGAAATCGGGCTCACAGATTACTGTCGTCCAGCAGTCGCCAGACGTTGTCGTGATTCAGCCTACGAACCCGCAGGTGGTGTATGTCCCGCAATATAACTCCACGGTTGTGTACGGAGCGCCGATACAAACGCCCGGGTATAGTACCGCCGATGTGGTGGCAACCAGTCTTCTCGCATTTGGAGTCGGCATCGCAGTCGGCGCTGCCATAAGTAACAGTTGTTGCGGGTGGGGTTACAGCTACTGGAACTGTAATTGGCACGGGGGCGCTGTCGTCTACCGAAGCAATGCGTATTACGGAAACAATGCCTGGCATGGCGGGGTTTATGGCTCTAGCGTCACCGGCTACGGCCCGTATGGTGCCGCGCGGGCTGGCACTGCATATAACCCATCAACGGGAACTTATGCCAGAGGTGCAACGGTCGCAACTCCCTATGGAACTCGGAGTGCAGGGCAAGCATATAACCCGAACACCGGTGCCTATGGCGCCACCCGACAAACTTCCAATGCCTATGGGAACTACGGAAGTTCGGTTGTTTCAAAAGGTGGACAGACTGCGTATACACAGCACGAGACCACAGCGCAAGGCCCGGTGGGAACGGTACAAACTTCTTCTGGGGGCAGAGGCGTTGCGGCAAGTGGAGCGAGCGGTAACGCTGGCGCCATCGAAACCGCGAGCGGAAATAAGTATGCTGCTGCAAACGGGAATGTCTACAAGAACACAGGAAACGGGTGGCAACAAACTCAGGGGACGTCGCGCGAACCAAGACCGACCTCGAACTATTCCGCTCTGTCCGGTAGCAACAGCGCCGCACGAGGATGGGGACAACAGGAAAGAACGAGCGGAGCATCGGCCTTTAGTCGTGCCAGCGGAAGCGGTTGGCA
>JASHQK010000571.1 GCA_030039195.1 Candidatus Sulfotelmatobacter sp. | reverse complement strand
GCGAGTCCCCCCACAAAATAAAATCATCATGCGAATTTGCGGTGCCCACATGACAGATGTTGCCATTGCACTCATCACTTCGCTTCCAAGTGTCCAGGCCGCCATCCACTAACAGGCGAGCTTCTCCGTTGAAGCGAGAAGGTAGTCCACGCGTGAAATACGCTGCACCAGCATAGCCACAGAGAACGAGAGAGGCGAGTGCGGCACTGGCGAAAAACCAGCCACGCGAAACGATCGCATTGCGTCCCCGAAAGGGAAGCTCAACAAAACGCCACGAAAAGCTAGACAAGAGAATTGAAGCTGCAATCACGCAGGCTGTTTCCAGAGAAGTCAGAGGTCGCACCAGGTAATATTTTGCGAAAACGATGATGACCCAGTGCCACAAATACAACGAGTAGGAGATGAGTCCGACGAACACGGCAGGTTTGAGACTCAGCATTCGCCTTACATAAGTCTGCTCACGACTGCCGCTATAGATGATCAGTGCCGCACCCAAGCAGGGAACCATTGCAGCGATTCCCGGCCACGGAGTCGCTGGAGAAAACGCAAACACGCTGTAACCGATTAATCCCATCCCACATAGCGCTAAGACGTTGGCCAATCGCACCGACTTCACCTCCGGTACGATTTTGACGGCGAGCAGCCCGCCAATCAGTAATTCCCAGGCTCGTGTGTATGGCACGTAAAAATTCGCCGCACTGTGTGATCCCAGATTATGGATACTAAGCGCCAGCGAAGCGGTCAAAACAGTGCCTATTGCGAGGGCATAGCGCTTCTTGAAATAACGCGTTACTAGAAATAAGAAGAGAGGATACAGAATATAAAATTGTTCCTCAACCGCTAGAGACCAGCAATGCAGAAGCGGCTTCATTTCAGCCGGAGCATCAAAATATCCGGTTTGCCTCGCGAATAGAAGGTTGGAACAGAAAAACAAGGTTGCGAGAAGCTGCCGCCCGAAATCTCTGGCGTCGTATGGAAGGAGTAGCTTGTTTGCGGCGAGTGAAGCGACTCCAAGAACTAAGAGAAGTGCTGGCAGAAGACGGCGGCCACGCCGCTCATAGAAGCTAATGATGGAGAATCGATTATTGCCAATGTCCTGCAACAACAGGGTAGTAATCAGAAATCCCGAGATTACAAAAAAGATGTCAACGCCAACAAAGCCGCCGAACATGTGGAAGACACGAGTATGGAATAGCAGAACGGCTATCACAGCTACGGCACGCAAGCCGTCGATGTCATCGCGATGCTTCATAGAAGCCAAGTGTAAGTCAGGTTAGTCGAATGCGGTCGCATCCGCGCGCACTGTCAGTCCGCAATAACTCAATGTAATGACACACTGCACAGTGGGAGGGCCAGATGGCGAATGGTAACCGCCACCTGGCTCCAGATCAAAGACTACCGCATCGCGACAACTGGTTTATCCGCAAGCCTTCCTGCCTTACGCAGTTCCTGCTCAATCCAGGGATACGTTTTTCGGAGGCCGGCACGCAAGCTAATACTTGGTTCCCAGCCCAAAACGTGACGCAGTCGACTGTTGTCGCTGTTGCGTCCGCGGACCCCCTGCGGACCCGTCAGGTTGTGGATCTTGGTCAAGCTCTTGCCAGGGATTTCGCTGACGATGTCGACTAATTGATTGATCGTGACCAGCTCATCGGTCCCGAGGTTTAGAGCATCGCGGTAGTCGGAGGCCATGATGCGGACCAGCCCCTCCACGCAATCGTCTACGTACATGAATGAGCGTGTTTGCTCACCATCACCCCAGATTTCAATCGAGTCCCCGTCTTCGGCGATGGCGACCTTGCGGCTGATGGCGGCAGGAGCCTTCTCTTTGCCGCCATCATAGGTCCCGAGAGGTCCGTAGACATTGTGAAATCGTACGATGCGGGTTTCAAACTTATAATCGTGCCAGTAATACCGGCATAATTCTTCTGCATAGAGTTTTTCCCAGCCATACCCCGGTTCCGGTTCAGCAGGAAAGGCATCTTCTTCGCGCAACGGGGCGACATTTGGGTCCTTCTGTTTGCTTTGCGCATAGACACATGCAGATGAGGAAAATAAAAATCTTTTCGCGCGATGTTGGCGGCTCGCCTCGAGCATATGCGCATTAATCAGAATGTTGTTGCGCGCAATGTCAGCGTGATTGGCAGTGATGTAGCCAATTCCGCCCATGTCCGCAGCCAGGTTGTAAACCTCATCGATATCCCCGCGAGTTGCGGCCAGGCAATCCTCCCAGCGACGCAAATCGAGAACCGAAAACTCGTCGGCATCTGAGTCTTCGTACTCAGGATATTTCAGGTCAACTCCCCGCACCCAGTAGCCATCAGCTTTCAACCGCTTTACCAAATGGTGGCCAATGAAGCCGCCGGCGCCGGTGACAAGGACTCTCTTGCTGGTGTTCATAGAGCTCATTTTCCTCTCCCTGTGTTTTAATTACCGCTTAGATCATGGAACACTTACTCGAACGTGCGTAAACCGAGAAACTCAAAGGCCAGACTGCAGACGAACTCCGACCCGTATACCAGATATCTTCGCCAGAGCCTTCGTGGCTCCATCAGGAGTCGAAAACTCCACTCCAAACCATTCTCCCGCATCCAGGCGGGTGCCTGTCGAAGTTTACCGCTGTTAAGATCAAAAGCTGCGCCTACGCCCGCAACCACCGGAACCCGCAGCCGCCCTCGATGCTCATACATCCAGCGCTCCTGTTTCGGAGTACTGAGGCCGACCCAGAGCACGTCCGCTCCAGAGTCATTGATTAATCTCACGATCTCATCGTCTTCGGCTGCTGACAGTGCGCGAAAGGGCGGGGAGTAAGTCCCCGCTATTGCTATTCCATGGTCACCTTGTAATCGTCTCGCTAAGAGTTCAGGTACGCCGGGCATACCACCATAAAAAAAATGCCGATACTTCGAACCGGTATCCCTGCAGAATGTCTGCATCAGTTCAGGACCGTAGACACGGCGCCGTAGATGGTATCCGTATTTACGAGCTACCCAGACAAGCGGCATGCCGTCGGGCACAACAAGATCGGCGGAATTGAGAATTCGCTTGAAATAATCGTCGTGCTGTGCCTCAGTAACCCCGTGCATCCCGGTCACTGCAATGAGGTGGCAGGCTGACCGCTCGCGGATCCACTCCTCAATCTGGGCGATCACTGATGGAATCTGAACAGCATTGACGTTGATTCCCAAGACTCTAAATCGAGGGATCTTTTCAGTTATGCCGCGTTGCATCGAATCCTCGTTAACGTGCAGGTCCATTCCAGTTGCTACTGTCAACGCATCCAACATTCGAAATGAATTGAAAGCCAAGACGCAGCCACTCACGCATTCGTGTTCATTGCGCGCTGATAAATTTCCATCAGCATAGGGTAGTTGATTTCAGCGGTATACTTGGCCTCGAATTCCAGACGCGCCTGTCGTCCTAGTTCCCTTACCAGTGCGGCATCGTTCCATGCCCGGTCGATCTTCTCGGCCAAATCTTCCGGGTCTCCCGGGTTGAAGTGAAGTCCCGTGCGGCCGTCGTCGACGATTTCCTGCATTGCGCCCAAGCGTGAACACAGGACCGGATTCCCGCAGGCAAAGCTCTCCGCGATAATCATTCCAAAGGTTTCGTACCATTCACTGGAAAAAATCTGGAAGCGAGCTCCGTGCATCGCTTCAAGAGTCTGTTCCCGGCTCAACTGTCCACGAAAGACAAGGTTCGTCAACCCATAGCGCGCCGCCTCTTTCTCCAACTGAGCACGCTCCGGACCACCGCCAACCACCATCAAGGGAATTCTATCCCGCAATAGCTTAAAGGCCATTAGCACGGTACTGATGCGCTTTTCGGGCGTAAGTCGCCCCGCAAACAACACATAGTTACCGTCACCCGCACGAGGCGTAGGATCGGGATAGACGAAGTTAGGCTTGACGCACAGTTTACCCGCAGGCAATCCCTGTTGCAGAAACTTGTTGCGAGCGAAGTGGGTGAGGGCTATAAGGCACGAAACGTCGCGTTCCCAGGTGCCAAGGATTCGGTGAACGGCAAGCATGGTCGCAACTGTCGCGGTAGCCGCACGGGAGTTTCTGTAGCATCCATGCTGTACACTTCTTAGCAAGCCATGTTCCACACACTCCTCGCAGATTCGGCCGTCACGAAAAAAAGTACCTCCGGGACAAAGCAGCCTGTAATTGTGAAGTGTGTAAACGACCGGTACTCCAACCTCACGGCAAACGGAAAAGATAGAAGGCGAAATAACCACAAAAGTATTGTGCACGTGAACCAAGTCAGGTTTTTCGGTTTGCAACAACCGGGCAAAATCTTTGCGCGAGTCGGCTGACCATACTGCCTTAGGCACCAATGCAAGTTGCTTGATGCCCGAATAGGAGTTTACTTCCCAGTTTGTGCGGACGTAACGAATAACCTCATGGCCGGCGCGCTCTAGAAGTTGATGCTCCTGTCGTGCTACCACGTCCTCACCGCCGGGTTGCTGATATTCGTTGTGGGCAATGACAATCTTCATTGGTCGTTAAGCTAGGCTCCGTCGGGCATTGCTATTAAGTCGCTGTTAGACAAATAGTGCACCCCGGCTCGCTTGGAAACATAATCTAGAACATCGTGAAGAGCACGCCAAAGTCCGTGCCGCTCAAGTTCCCAAGAGTG
>JASHQK010000570.1 GCA_030039195.1 Candidatus Sulfotelmatobacter sp. | reverse complement strand
GTTCGAAGTGCTGCATAAGCTCGGGGATCAGCGGATCGAGGTAAATTCCGATTCGGCGTTGCTTACTCGTACAAAAGATGGCAGCTATGTGCTTGCGCTGTGGAACTATGCCCCACCGGAGGAGTCTGGGCACGCAGAGAATCTGACGGTCACTTTTAAGAACGTGCAGTTATCGAGGGCGGTGCTTTGGCGCGTCGATAGCGATCACGGCGATTCACGCCGGGAATTCGAAAAGATGGGCGAGCCGAGTTATCCCACGCCCGAGCAGATCAAAGAATTACAGGCTGCGGGAGAACTTGCTCCTCCGGAAACACTTAATCTGAAAGACAATCAACTTACGATCGACCTTCCGCCTCACGGCCTGGTTGTAGTCGAGTTGCGATAGCGGCAGCTTCGCGAAAGTGTTGTATCTGGTTCAGAAAGAAATGCGCGGCCCCGACCCTGATGGGCGAGCCGCGCGGTTTTCTTACAGAGCTATTTGGCGACTGCAGCCGCTTTTTTCTTCTTGTTTGCGCGAGCCTTCGCAGCCGCTTTGATCATGGCAAGATGCCGCTGCGCCACGTCCGCAGTCGAGCTTGGCGAGCCTTGCTGCTGGAACAGTCCCAGCGAAACGTCGCTGCTGTCAATGCCGAGGGCAAGCGAGGTCGCGCTGTCCACTCCATAGTAGAAGGCCCCCTCGCTATTCCCATTGAAGATGATCTGCCCGGCACCGCCTGTTCCGGCGGTGATCGTGCCACTAAAACTGTTGCTCGTTGGCGTGCCGGAATTGTTCTGGTAGAGTTGGCCAGACGCCTTTGTACTCGTTGTGTTGAACTGAGCAATCTGATCGAGTTCGCCTGAGGTGCTTGCTCCAGTTAAATTCATCCCGTAACCCTGCGAGGCTACAAGGCCAGCAGGGGAGTTCTGTGTCAGCGCAACGCCTGAAGTGACACCCGCTCCCAATCCACTATCAATCTCCAGCATCAGAACGCCGCCGCTGGAGGGGTAGGCCGCAAAATCCGTCCCGCCCGGGAAGTTCGTAAGATCGACGAAGAATCGACCGTTTGTGTTGCTGCCCGGCTGGGCAACAAAGGTGCCGTTAAAGCTTGCTGGCGTGGGTGGATTCGTGCCGCCGTCGACAGTACCGGCGTCGTTGACATCCACGGAGCCGTTGCTGAGGTTAGAGCTTCCGTCCGACGCCACGGTGCCGGCCAATCCCATCGGATCTGAGCTCGAATCCAGACCTGCCATCGTGAACGCCAGGGTTCCTGAGGGAATTGTAGCCGTTGGCTGGCTGAAGACGTCTCCAACAAGGACAGCCTTCGAATCGTTTTCAATAAACTTGAGGTGCGTTGCGTCGATCGCATAAACGTCAAAGGTCAGCGTCGCAAAGCTTGAGCTCAGCGTAGCAGTTCCCGGCGCCGTTCCGGTTCCTGTCGAGACAGCACCGCTAAGCGTCAGTCCAGCTGACGGTGTGGCACCAAAATTGAAATCCGCAAGGCCCGCGGTAATGCCGCCGGAAGAATTCAACGTAAATCCGCCCACTGTCCCGAGCGGCTGGGGGCCTGCACTTGTTGAGTTCGCCGCGCCAGACATGCTAAACGCATAAGACGCGCTTGAAAGCGTAACCGCACTCGGTTGCAGGTCGATGGTACCGCTGCCGGTTCCGTTTTCGTCGTATTCGCTGACCAGGCCGTGCGCTGCGTCTGTAAGGACAAAAGCAAATTGATACTGGACCGTGGGATTCAAGGGAAGGCTGACAGTAAATGTGCCAGTCCCATTCGTATTCACCTTGTAGCCGCTTCCGGTCGCGGTGATTGTGACGGGCCCGGTCGCTCCAGATGAATCGGCAAGATCGACAGTTCCCGCCGTAATTTGCCCGTTCGAGCAGCCGCACGCCGTTATCGTACCGGCGATCGAGAGCGCGCCACTGCTGTCGCTGCCCGAACTTGAGAACGTGTACGTGCCATTGAAATCGGTATTGCTGAACCCTCCGGACGGCGGCGGAGTGTTGTTATTCGAACTGCTGCAGGCAATCAGAAATCCCAGTCCAACAACAGCGAGGGTGGGCAGAACTACACGATGAAGCAGCGACATAAACATCCCCCTTACGGAATACTATGGCGTGTGTACTCGAGATCCTGGGCACAGCGTAGCATGAGACTGTGGCCGGTCAATTGAACCCGAACCTAGAGAATAAGTAGCGGCGCACAAAGAAAAAACTGCATTTTATACCAGCTTTGAATATGGATGTCCGCGCCGACTTTATGGATGCACTTCCGCCTCTTCCGCCGCGAGCTTTCGTAAAGAATTGTCAAAAGGCGGCTGTGCGATCCCCTTTTCGGTGACGATCGCGGCAATGTATCTTGCTGGAGTTACATCAAATGCAGGGTTTTCAATCGAGACGCCCTCGGGAACCATCTGCTTGCCGGCAATGTGCGTAACTTCTTTCGCGTCGCGCTGCTCAATGGGAATCTGACTGCCGTCGGGACAGGCGAGATCGACCGTCGAGATCGGCGCTGCTACGTAAAAGGGAATTCCGTGCTCTTTGGCGAGCACGGCAACGGTGTACGTTCCGATCTTGTTGGCGACATCGCCATTAGCGGCGATCCGGTCCGCGCCCACAACAATGGCGTTGATCTTCCCCTGACGCATCATCGCGCCAGCCATGTTGTCGGAAATCACAGTTGTTGGGATGCCGTCCTTCATCAGTTCCCACGCCGTCAGGCGCGAGCCTTGCAGAAATGGACGCGTCTCATCGGCATAGACATGAATTTTCTTTCCTTGCTCAACGGCGGCGCGAATCACGCCCAGCGCGGTTCCGTATCCGGCGGTCGCTAGCGCGCCGGCGTTGCAGTGCGTCAGCACTCCGCCGGAAGCGGGCATGAGCGTAGCACCGTGACGTCCCATCGCCTGGTTGGCGGCAATGTCTTCGGCGTGCATGTGCTGCGCCTCTTCGATTAATCCCTGCTTGATGTGTGGGATGGGACGAATGCGGATGCGTTCGAATTTTTCTTGCATGCGCCGGATCGCCCAGAAAAGGTTGACCGCCGTGGGGCGGGTTTTTCCGATGACGTCGCAGATCTGGTCGAAGTCGCGCTTGAGATCGCCAGTCGATTCGGCCTTGGAATTATTCACACCGAGAGCAATGCCCATGGCCGCGGCCACGCCGATCGCGGGCGCTCCGCGCACGACCATATTCCGAATGACATCGGCTACCTGCTCATGCGTCTTACAGGTGACGTAGGTCTCTTCCGTGGGCAGCTTCGTCTGATCGAGGAAGCGCACACCGTGTTCGGTCCATTCCAGGGTCTGAATCATGAGTCAGTCGTTGGTCGTCAGTCGTTAGCCCTTCCCTACTTGCACTCTGCGAGCGACGTACTCCTTGCGCACATCATTCGCCGTGAAAATCGCGTAGAAAGGAGCCGGATCTGCGGCTTTCTCAACATTGGCGCGGCCCTTCGCTTCTTCGCGTTCAACCAGGCACATGGCGCCGACAATTTCGAATCCAAATTCGCGCGCGGCTTCGATAGCCTGGATGGTTGACGCCCCGGTCGTGCAGACGTCATCCACAATGACCACGCGCGCGCCTTTCTGGCGGAATCCTTCAATGCGCTGGCCCGTGCCATGCTGCTTATCGGCTTTGCGCACGAGAAATCCGCTGAGTTCGCCGCTGACCACGGAAACCGCCACCACGATCGGATCGGCGCCCATGGTCAATCCGCCGATGGCTTGCGCTTTCCATTCACGACGGCGAATTTCATCGAGGAACACTTCTCCCGTCAGGCGCGAGCCTTTCGCATCGAGCGTGGTCGTGCGGCAGTCGATGTAGTAATCGCTCGTGCCTCCCGACGAAAGCTTGAACTCGCCCAGCCGAAATGATTTCTGTGCCAGAAGAGTCAGCAGTTGTTGCCGCGCGGAATGCATGAAAAACTACCATACCACGCTGCAAGCGACCGCCGCGCTGGACGAAACCTCTTCGCAGCAAACATCCGGCTGTCCGTGGGTAGAAGCGATCCGTATCAGGGCACGCATTTATGCGTGCCGAAACCGTCGCACCATTCGACGTGCCTTTAGGCGCTGGATTTCGAGACTGCGCCGCCACCACGGGCTGCTCGATTCCTCCTCCGCTTGGAAAAAAATAGCTGGCGCTATCCACTCCAACAACACCAAATCCCGCTTCCCGCAAGGAGTTCGCAGGGGCGCTGGCGCGAAGCGCCATGATGGCATGTTACTCTGATAATTCGGGCTCAGACCGCCCCATCGCAGCCACTCTGATTCGAGGTACACATTGCTTAGTTGGAGCAAG
>JASHQK010000569.1 GCA_030039195.1 Candidatus Sulfotelmatobacter sp. | reverse complement strand
GAGTTCCAAGCAGGCCTCACTGATATTGAAGGCTTTTCGCACCTGTTTGTACTCTGGGTATTTGATCGCTCCGAAGGATTCGAACTGTTTGGAGCGGTGCCCATCGACGGCCAGCCGCATGGAGTGTTCTCAACGCGTTCTCCGCGACGCCCGAATCCCATCGGGCTGACGGTTGTCGAGTTGCTGCGTCGCGAGGGCGGCCGGCTTTATGTGCGCGGGGTCGACATGCTCGATGGAACTCCGATCCTCGACCTGAAGCCCTATTTATCGAGCATTCCACCCGAGAAATTGCGGCGGGGCTGGATTGCGGAAGCCGAGACTCGCGCTAAGAAATAAGACCGTCCTGGGCAGCATCAAGAGGCCATTCTTGGCCCTCAGAACCGTCCCCGGCAGAAACGCCAAAGTGCGCCAAAACGATTAGTGGCTGAGCAACTCTTGCATGTCGGCACGGACTCGACTATTCCTAGTGACTCTACCAAAGTTGGGTGGCGCCGCTTTCCATCACGAGATGCCGCAAAAAGGTGGTCACAACCCGACGAGGGCGCAAGCGGTCGTCGCGGCCTGACGTGATTGGGCAACCGCAGGACTCGGGAACAGGGGTGTTGAAATGGAAGGCACACGAAGCGACAGCAGCCAGCCCGCTGCAAACGCTAACCAGGCAGGAAGAACGTGGCAGGATGTGGCCAAAGAAATAATCAGCGAGTCCAATTCTGAAAAACTGAGTTATCTGGTCAAGGAGCTCTGTGAGATCCTAGACCATGTACCGAAGAGCTCTGCCAGTGTCGGCCGCCAAGATTCTCCCGCGAAGATATCGCAACGGTAGTTTGTAACTCGCGTGCAGCCCGGGCAGTTTGACTCGGCCATTCCCCGGAGGCTGTGAGTCACAGCCTAGCGCCGTGAGCGAGTTGCCGCGATCACTCTCATCCAGTCGGGTCGAGTTTGCGCGTCTGTGGCAACGGAACCAATTTCACACCCCGGGTACAATCCTCCACTAAGGTCATCGACAGACAGCAGCGCGGACACAGCCACCACAACTCAACGGCTGTATGAGAGGCGGGTCCGGTAGTCCTGTCTCCTGCGGGAAATTGAAACAGACGCCCCTCACGCAGATATCTAAATCGCGCGTCGCAAGACGGATTCGCGCATCGGGAAACCACGGCAGACCCCAGTCCGGCAAGTTTTGCGAAGTTAGACTCAGTTATGGCCCCAACGCAGCTTGTTCGTCAATATCTTATTTGCTGTATCCACTTGTGACCTACGGGGATAGGGAGAATTGCACGGAGGGACTCTCCGCGCACACGAGCGAATAGCAATGTACCCCTTTTGCACTCGCGCTTGGAAATTGACTTACCCCAGACTCATCGTTTCCGTCGACGGGAGTTCTACCCGAGATTCTGAAAGCGGCTGCATCCGCAGCGTCGGTCCGACCGCGACCACGTTCCGTGTGATGACCGCGTGAAATTACAATAGTCGGCACATGTCCGACGACATTCTGAGCCTTCCTCCTGAACCAGCCGATACTCGCATCGCATATGGCCCTGACCCAAATCAGTTCTTTGAGTTGCGCCTGCCTGCGACTATGCATGCGAAGACGCCTTATCCGCTAGTGATCAACATTCATGGGGGATATTGGCGCGCTCGATATGACCTCAGCCATGCCGGCCATATCTGCGCCGCTCTGACCGCGCAAGGGCTAGCAACCGCGAATCTGGAGTACAGACGAGTGGGAAATCCAGGCGGCGGCTGGCCGGGCACATTCGAGGATATACGTGCAGGATATAACGCCCTTCTTCACAGTGCGGAGGAATACACCGTCGATTCAAGCCGAGTTCTGATCATGGGCCATTCCGCGGGCGGCCAGCTTGCGCTTTGCCTCGCAGCGCACGAACCGGGCGGCGTGCGCTCCGTCATTTCGCTTGCGGGAGTGGTGGACTTACAACGTGCATATGAACTGCACCTGAGCCACGATGCCGTAGTCGAGTTTCTCGGAGGATCGCCCGAGGAGGTCCCGATTCGCTATCGCGAAGCCGACCCAATGCAACTGTCGGTCAGGGCAGTGCAAATCTTGTTGCACGGCTCGAACGACCGAGAAGTTTCGCCGAATTTCAGCCGTACTTATGTGGCGAACAAGAACAAGCGAACCGGCAAAGAAAACGTGCGGCTCGTTGAAATTCCAGATGCAGGACACTACGACCTGATCGACCCGCGGACCGCAGCATGGAAGCAAGTGGAGCGGGCGGTGCTGCAGTTGCTGCTATGACAAAAATCGCTTTGCGTGCTCAACGAATTTCAAAAGCTCACTGCTTTCCCGTCAGTTCACGAATCAAGTCCACCTCGGCTTGGCGATAAGGGCGGCCGTCTGCATGCAGAATGTCATGAAACCACACCGGCGGCTGATCAAGAATGTAAGGATGTTGCCACGATTCCCACGGATAGTACGTCTGTGTTTTGCCGGCGACGAACCCCCAGTTGATGGCTCCCACATGCTCCTGCGTGGCGATCGGCAGGATCGTATCAAATGTGCTGCCGACGGAACGCGCCATGAATTCCGTGCATAGGATCGGCCGGTGAAATCGGCGCAGCCATTCCACTTCCCTTTTGAATGACTCCGGCCAGCTGTAGTTGTGAAACGTGACGATGTCGGACTCGCGTACCTGGATTTTTTCGATTTCCTCCAGCGCATTTTCGTCAGCCGAT
>JASHQK010000568.1 GCA_030039195.1 Candidatus Sulfotelmatobacter sp. | reverse complement strand
GGAAACTGCGGCGCAGCTCCTGCTGACGACGGAAATAAGGGAAACGGAGTTCAGGGATTGGCCCGACGAACTAGCAGCATCCTTGGCGCAAAATGCTTCCGTCAACCTTTCATGTTGGAGCGAGGCGAAAGGAGTTCCGCCTTGGGAGCTGTCGCGCAGTTTTGAGAAGGTATTCGGAATTTCCCCATCCGCTTTCCGAGCGCGTGCTCGGACACGTCAGGCTTGGAGGGCGATTCGGACGGCTGATACGCCGTTATCGGCGATCGCGGCTCACTACGGGTTCGCCGACCAGGCCCATATGACACGCAGCGTGAAAAACCTGACCGGTACTTGCCCGAGTAGCTGGCGCTCCGCCTGCAAATAGATTCAAGACACCCTGCCCTCTAACGCCTATAACTGCCAATGTGAACACCCGAACGCAAAAGGTGGCCCCAAGCTCAGCAGTCACTTACATCATCGGAAGCGAGACGTCGGCGTTCGCCATTTCCGACCTGCAGCTGCGCGTGTGTCCAATTCTGGC
This sequence comes from Candidatus Sulfotelmatobacter sp., assembly GCA_030039195.1. GTDB lineage: Bacteria > Acidobacteriota > Terriglobia > Terriglobales > Acidobacteriaceae > Sulfotelmatobacter. The sequence goes on along the minus strand of JASHQK010000568.1, from coordinate 12,891 downwards.
CACGATAGGACTCGGTCTTCTTGTCGTTCTGCCAAGCGGCTACGTTAGCTTTCTGTTCACGAAAGGCATGGGACTGCGGCGCACCAACGACATGCCGTGGATCGCACTGTTTGCAAATCACACTGTGATGCTGGTGATCGCCTTGGCACTGATTGCCTGGCTGACCAGAGGACGCCTTTCTGAATATGGGCTGCGGTGGCCCAAGCAGAAGAGCTACGTACTACCAGCACTCGCCTGGGGAGCGTTTTTCGGCCTCTTGATGACGGTCGTGGACTACCTCCCGCAGATTCTGAAGCACCTTCCGCCTCCTGAGAATCTTCCGCTCGCACCTGGCAGTGTCGCGGTCTGGCTCTTTTTTGAAGGGATCTTCGTTGGGCCGACGGAAGAAATTCCTTTCCGTGGCCTGCTGCAAACATTTCTCATGCAGCGCAGTTCGGGGCGCGTGCGCCTCTGGAACTACGAAATGCACGTCGCCGGGGTCATTCTCGCGATATTGTTCGCCATCGCTCACCTCACCAGCTTCTGGACAGAGAACTTCTGGATCGCACTAGGCCAGCAGATATACGCGTTCGCTCTTGGCATCCTCTATGCTTACTGGCGGGAACAGTCTGGGAGTCTCCTGGCTCCGATCATCGGACATAACGTGAGCGACGGAGTTGAGTACGTGTTGATGTTTATCATGACGTGGGTCTGGCGGTGAACCCCGTTGAAGCTTTCCTGGTTCTGGCATCTATTTGTCCTTCATCCTGTTCATGCTCGGACTGGCAGTCTGGTTGAATAACTCTTGGCTGCTCGTAACACTCGTTCCAGCCGTAGTCGTCATCGCACTCGTTGTGATTCCGCAAGAAGAACGGTTTCTGGAGCGGCCACCGTGGCGCCGCTGGTTGTGAGAGGGAAAGAATTCTATGACCCCGACGAAGAGATATCAGCAAGGGCCACCACTTAATTTGCTGCGGTTACCGCCATGCTTGACCGCCTGCTCCACCACGGCGATCTCCTCAAATGCGGAGCGCGTAGCTGGAGGACAAAGACGGATGCGGCTGAACACTAACATCACAACTTCCGGATGGCCCGTCATGCAAAGAAACGAGGACCGCCAGGACTTGAGCGTGCACAATATACTTTCCGCCCTTCGAAGGCAAGGCCAAGGAAAACAACCATGGATGTGTACTCGGGCAAGATTGCAAACAACGACGATAAGACCGGGCGCCAGGGTGGACCGCTCCCGGGTTTGCTCAGGCCCCCGCTTGTGTTTCTGTTTGCAATTCTGTTGGGAATTCTGCTGAACTGGGCCCGGTCGTTCCATTTCGTGCCGCCGACTCTTAAATTGCTCGGCCCCCTTCTTGCTGCTTTCGCCGTACTGCTCTTCCTGCTTTCCTTTCGGGAATTTCGCCGAGCCGGCACTTCCGTTCGGGGAAGCGAGCGCACGACCGCAATCGTGCGCACCGGTCCTTACCGGTTCAGTCGCAATCCCACGATAGGTCTTGAACTCCGACGATTCGGATTGACTCCCGAGACGCAGGAGAACCTGATAGTTGAGGAAAAGAGATCTTGAGCGACCCGACTTTGAGTATGCAAGCCTTGCTTGATGTTAGACTGGCTGCGACTTTTCAGCTTGCTAGGGCGCCAAACGAACCGCGACGGTTGGATTTTGGATTACGGAAGACATTGATGAAGAGGTATCACATCGCTCAAGTCAATATCGGCCGGATCAAAGGCCCGCTCGACAGCACGACCATGCACGGTTTTGTTTCCCGGCTGGACGAGATTAACGCTCTCGCCGATCGCAGTCCGGGATTTGTTTGGCGCTTGCAAAGCGACGAGGGGAATGCGACCTACTTTCGTCCCTATGACGATGACCGAATTCTTCTGAATATGTCAGTCTGGGAATCAGTCGAAGCGCTGAAGCATTATGTTTACCACACCGTCCACGCCGACCTGCTGCGTCACCGCCACGAATGGTTCGAGAGGTTCGATCGCAACTATATTGCCCTGTGGTGGATACCAGCAGGCCACCTTCCCGGCATCGACGAAGCAAAGAAGCGGCTGTCTCACCTCGAAGCGCACGGTCCAACGCAGTTCGCGTTTACATTCAAGAAGACATTTGAGCCGGACGAGGAATTTCAGGCGGGGATCGACTGGTCATCGTTCCGGCCGTGCCCTGCGGTTTGATTTTGCTTATTAGTTACGGCGAAAGTGACTCAACTAGGAAGGCGCCACCTTCTCGGATTGGACGTGCGGGCGCGACAGTTGTCCTATTCTGCGCCAAACTCGGACCTGAGCACTCGCTCTTCTGAGTTCATGGCGCGACAAGCGTCGGCCGGCACAAATACTGGCCACAGCCGCAAAGCGCCACCAGTTGCAAACAGAACCATTCCGAACCAGCGAGTCACCTCGTGGTCAAGTACGGATTGTCATTTCACAGTGCTGTGGCTGAGGAAGCCCCCGCGATAGGACGCGGCACGTCGCAGTCTTGTATAGAGATTTGAGGCACCGGATCTCCTTTCGTCGTATGCGTGGTCCTGCTCGCCAAAATCACCTCGTTGGCCGCGCGACGAGTCATCTCAGCGATAGAACCCACGCGGCCGCGAAGCAGCCGGTACCAATGGCAACACCGATGGCAGGAGTGCGAAACCAATACAGCAGGCAAAGTACCAGATAAGCGCACCCGATCAGGGTCAGCGCCGGCAAGATAACGCCGATCGGAAAAGTGTTAGCTCGTGCGCCCGCCCACATCGCCAGCGCGCCAACGAGTAGTGCACCGAGGCTATGGCTGAAGTTAAAGCCGATCCACGCTCGCCACATGTCCGTGCGCCCTTCGGACAACCTGAGAGCCGAATTGGCCATGGCCTGCGCAACCAAGGGGTCGACGGGGACCAGTCGTCGCGGATCACGCAGATCCAGCACAGTATAAATTGCGTGCAACGACCCTAGTACACAGAATACTGCACCGCCGAGAATCAGCAGGATGGTGATCAATGGTGATGACGTGTTCGGGCTCATTGGAGAATTACCTCGCTCAAAAATTGAGTCGCACCCTGAATGGCTACGGTCTCAATTGCTTGTATCTCTGCGCTCTTGCCGGGGCGGCCCTGCATGGTTGACATATATGGCGCGCCACTGGCCGTCCACCTCATGCCAAAGCGCCGAACCTCGCTCGACAACCATTCCATCTAGAGTGGCGATGCGCAGATCATATTCCGCCCAAATTCCTTCACCCAGAACATGACAGTTCCGCATTGTCAAAGAAAGATCGGCGGCGGGGTTCCGAACACGATATTTCTGCTTGAGGTATTCAAGGACGTCTGCGCGTCCATAAAATTCGGCGTCGGCCGTGGCTAGCATCACTTCCTCGTCGAGACAGCCGAGTAATCCACTCTCGTCACCATGGCTTAAGGATTGGCCGCAAGTGACGAACTGCTGATTGAAGCCTGCCCGCCGATCGTGTTCATCTTCTGGACGCACGAGCAGGCGTGCCGAACCCCCGTCGAACTCCACGCTCGCGCCCAAGGCATGCAGTAGGTCGACACCGAAAATCCCGTCTAATCGCCGGCCACAGGCGCGTCCTATGCCGGAAAGATCGACCGCGGGCAGCCGCAAATTCTTGAGGTGGCGGCCACCCACGGCCAAGTCGCCAACCGTGACTTGTTGTCCGCTCGTCTCCGTTGTGCCGCTCCACGAGGTAACGGGAATTTTGAGTTCGGGACCACGCGCGAACGATTTGCTGTTAAGGAATGACGTAGCAGCGGTATCCACGAGGAAGAGAAACTTCGCGCCTAAAATGCTGACCTCGGCTACTGGCAATACGTCACACGTGTCGAGGCGGATTTCCTGTGTTGGGGCCGGAACGGCCATCACCGCAAAGAAGAGCAGCAGGAACGCATAAAGGCGCATGTCTCGCCTCCCGCCAAGTTCAGTCCTCGAAGTATGTCATAGAAACGAACGTTCGTGCTATTATTATTTTCCTGTTAGAGTTTCGAAACTACGATGACCCGTTCCGCTGGTAGTGCTAGTTCTTCTCCCCGGAAGGGCGAGCGGACTCGCGAGGGCATTCTGCGCGTCGCTGTGAATCTGGCTTCAGTTGAGGGTTTGGAGGGTCTCTCGATTGGTCACCTCGCGAAAACCCTGCAAATGAGCAAAAGCGGTCTTTTCGCACACTTTGGCTCGAAGGTTGATCTGCAGCTAGCTACGATCGAGATGGCGCGCAACATCTTCGTCGATCACGTAGTGCGTCCTGCCTTGGCCCAGCCGGCAGGAATCCCGCGTCTGTGGAAGCTGTGCGACAGCTGGATCGGTCACGTGGAGGAAAAGGTGTTTGCCGGCGGCTGTTTCTTTTCCGCGGCCTCGTTCGAATTTGACAGCCGTCCCGGCCCTGTTCGCGCTGCCATCGTAGCCGCTATGCAGGAATGGCTGAGTACACTGACCCGCGCCATTGATGAAGCCAAGAAAGCGGGACACATCAAAGCCAGCGTCAATGCTTCCGGCTTCGCATTGGAAATTTATTCGATGGCGGTGGGTGCGCATTGGGCCTCGCAGTTGCTGGATCAGAAACAAGCGCTCAAAGATGCGCGCAAACTGATACTCTCCCGCATCCGCTCCGAGGTGACGGCGGCCGTTCGCCACGGTGAATTGGCACGTATGTTGAAATTCTAGAAATGTCATTCCAAAAAGATCTGGAGGGCAGACTCATGGCTGTACCCCAGCCGTCCATCGTTGGGCAGCTGATCTCCAGTCCCAGGCGCGTCAGCGTTACGAAGGACCTTGAAAATGCGCGCGATTGCGATTCTGCGGGTCCATTCGGCGACAAGTTGAGCCTCTACACGTGCTGATCAGCGATTTCTAGTGGGGGCGAGCTCTAGAGCTTTCCCGATGAACGCTTGCAGTTCGGTTGAGCTCCGTCCTCGCGAGGCCATGACGAACCCTAACTCACGCGTCAAAGCGGGATGAAGGGGGAGTAGCGCGACCCCGTCCGGCACGCTCGGAAACGAGATCCGCGGAACTATCGAGATTCCTAGGCCCTCCCGTACCAGGCTTACAAGCGTCCCGAGGTCATGAACCTCAAAACGGACATTCGGGGTGAGCTTGTATGTAGCGTATGCAGCACGAATCACCCGCTCGCTGTTGTACCGGGACATGATGAAGCTGTGTTTGGCGAGTTGCCTAATCGAGAGTTGGCTAGCATTTGCTGCAGGTGAAGAACTTGGAACGATCGCACACAGTTCGGGTTGTAAGCTTGCCGCTCGACAAGAACGATGAAAAACCAAGCACTGAGGCTTATCGGACGTTAACGGACGTACAAAATTCTGGAGGGGATTTGCAAGTTGTTGATAAGTTTGGCGTCCCCGACGGGATTTGAACCCGTGTTACCGCCGTGAAAGGGCGATGTCCTAGGCCGGGCTAGACGACGGGGACCGCGTGTCAGACACTCAATGTAGGTGGGAACCTACGGCCATTTTGGATGGTAGCAGTCGTGTTCTCAGGTGTCAAAGCCGCGAATTCCATGAACATGGGCGACGTCCCGCGTTCGCTGCGTGGAATATGTGAACGAGCCCGTGCCCGCAAAATCCTACTCCCAAGCCAACGGTGCACCAGCGGGATCGGCGAATCAGAGCTCAACTAAACGAATGTCCACACAGTCGAGCAGCACCATCCCTGCCTCGCGACTTCTATGTGAGAACGATGGTTTCCAGTTTTTCGGGTTCGTGAGCGCGCTCACAAGCGTTGGGTTGTCCTCCGGGCTATCATGGTCTGGAATTTCCTGAATCGATCGCATGTCCCTGTCCCGCATCGCCGAACCGATTCTCGACGCTGAAGAGCGTTTCGAAGGCTTCGAGAACCTTATGCCGTTCCGAGTCCAGAACATCCTTCTGGTCTCCAGCCTCTACGACTCTTTCATTTTGCGCGAAGACGGCCGTTTGAACGAACTGCTCATCGATGAATCGCTGGAATTGAACTTGCGCCAGATCCCCGGACTGACGCACGTTTCCAGTTGCGGCGAAGCCATCGATCTGGCGAAATCGAATCCGCAGTTGAATCTGATTGTGACCAATCTGGCGGTCGGCGATACCGACGCCGCGCAACTGGCCCGGGAAGTGCGCCGCGCCGGCCTTGACGTTCCGGTCGTCGTGCTCGCCTACGATTATCGAGAGATCAAGAATTTCGTCGCGCGCAATCCGCTCACCGAGATCGATCGCGTATTCCTCTGGCAAGGCAACGCCCGCATGCTGATCGCGATCGTCAAATACATCGAAGACAAACGCAATGTCCTGCACGATACCCGCGCCATGGGCGTGCCGGTTTTGCTCGTGGTCGAAGACAACATCCGCTACTACTCGTCATTCTTGCCCGTCATCTACACCGAACTGATCAAGCAGTCGCGGCGCGTGATTCAGGAAGGCATCAACGTAGCGCACAAGCTGGTGCGCATGCAGGCGCGGCCGAAAATTTTGCTGGCCTCAAATTTCGAAGATGCCGCGCAACTCGTGCAGAATTACCGCGACTACATTTTTGGGCTGGTTTCCGACGTGGAATTTCCCTGGGACGGAAAGCTTAGCCCCGAAGCCGGTTTCGAACTGGCCCGCATGGTCAAGAGTCTGACCCCCGATGTCCCGGTCGTGTTGCAGACCAGCCGAACCGAGTTTCGTCCGCGTGCGTACTCGGAGGGTTATTCATTCCTGCGCAAACGTTCCCCCACGCTGCTGAAAGATCTGCGACGCATTCTCACCGACTCGTTCGGCTTCGGCGACTTCGTCTTTCGCATGCCCGATCAACAGGAGGTCGGGCGCGCCAAGGATCTGAATGAACTCGAGGAGATGCTGGAAAAGTTGCCTGCCGACAGCCTGATGTATCACGCGCAGCGCAATCATTTTTCGCACTGGCTGATGGCGCGCACCGAGTTTGCCCTCGCGGCAAAACTGCGGCCCCGCAAGGTTTCCGACTTCAATGGTCCGGAGCATCTCCGCCGCGATTTGATCGAATCCATCAATGATTACCGCCGCGAGCAGAGCGAGGTCCTGATCGGCGATTTCAAGGCTGAAACCTTCAAACCGTCCGAATCGCATTTCCTGAGAATCGGATCCGGTTCGCTCGGCGGCAAGGCTCGCGGACTCGCCTTCGTGCGCCACCTTCTCCGTACCCGCCGCATCACCCGACGTTTCCCTGGAGTGCGCATTGCAGTACCGCCGGCCGTTGTTCTGGCCACCGACATGTTCGACCAGTTCCTTACCGAGAATAATCTCAGCGATTTCGTCCTGCATTGCGACGATGACACCGAGATTCAGCAGCGTTTTCTCGACTCGCCGCTGCCCGATGCACTCGAGGAGAACTTGAAAGCCTTTCTCGAGCAGGTTCATTATCCGCTCGCGGTGCGCTCCTCGAGCTTGCTGGAGGACTCGCAATATCAGCCCTTCACTGGCGTCTATGAGACCTTCATGCTGGGTAACCAGAACGCAGCCCCACAAGTCCGTCTCGGGGAACTCTCGGAGGCAATTAAGCGCGTCTACGCTTCTACTTTCAGCCAGCACGCCAAGGCCTACGTCCGCGCAACTCCGTATCGTCTGGAAGAAGAAAAAATGGCGGTGATCCTGCAGCAAGTCGTCGGCGCCGCGCACGGCCCGCGCTTCTATCCAGATTTTTCGGGAGTCGTGCGCTCGCACAACTTCTACCCGGTTTCGCCCATGACTTTTGCCGATGGGATCGCCGCCGTCGCTCTCGGACTGGGGCGCACCGTGGTCGACGGCGGCAAGTGCCTGATGTTCTGCCCGCGCTATCCCAGAAACCTGCTGCAGTTTTCCTCCGTCGAAGACATTCTCGCCAATACCCAGACCGAATTCTGCGCCCTTGAACTCGATGGCAATCTTGCTGGCAGCATGTCGGGCCACTTGCGCGAAGCCCGCTTTGGACTCGACATCGCCGAGGCCGACGGCACTCTGCAGACGGTCGCTTCCACGTACTCTGCCGACAATCACGCCGTCTACGACGGACTCGGGCGGCCCGGCGCGCGCGTCGTGACCTTTGCTCCCATGCTCAAACACGGAGTATTTCCCCTGGCGACCATCCTGGAAGTGCTGGTGCGCGCCGGAGAGGATGCTCTGGGCAATCCCGTCGAAATCGAATTTGCCGTTCGCTTGCCGCGCGAGACAGGACCGGCAGAATTTGGCTTCCTGCAGATCCGCCCGCTCACCCTTTCCCGCGATCACCAGGATCTCGTCATCGAGAATGTCGACCCGGCGCGGTTGATCTGTCAGAGCACGAAGGTTCTCGGCAACGGGCGCATCGAAAATGTGCTCGATATCGTGGTCGTCGATTCGCACCGCTTCGAGCGCAGCCGCAGCCAGGAGGTTGCCCGGGCCGTTGCTCACTTCAACGCGCACTTGACTGCCGACAATCGTCCCTATCTATTGATCGGAGTCGGCCGCTGGGGATCGAACGATCCCTGGCTGGGCATTCCCGTGGAGTGGGACGAAATTTCCGGAGCCCGCGCCATCGTGGAAGCCGGATTTCGCGACTTCCGCGTCACGCCGTCACAGGGCAGCCACTTTTTTCAAAATCTGACAGCGTTTCAGGTCGGCTATCTCACCGTCAATCCCGATGCCGGCGAAGGCTCCGTCGATTGGCAATGGCTGGCACAACAGCCCGCGCTCGAAGAGGAGGGATGCGTGCGCCATCTGCGTTTCTCCCAGCCCCTGCGCGTCATCATGAACAGCCGCAACAGCCAGGGCGTGATCTTCAAGCCGGAAGGGAACTAGCCTCTCTCGGCGCGGACGAAGTATGCCCGTCGGCACTCGTCAGCCTGCGCCAAATATGCTCAAAAACCTCGAATCCCAGTGCCTTCCAGCGTGATGCCTTCGCACACTCCTCTGTGACTGTAATCACAGTCTGTCGCGTGTGATTCCGAGCACAATCGTCTGTCGGCAACACTCGTCCCTCACAACTCGGAGCGTGCCCGTGTTCAAAATCAATCACGCTGAATTTCTTGCGCCCGGTATTAAACGCTTCGTCATCGAAGCGCCGCGCATTGCCCGCAAGCAAAAGCCCGGGCAATTCGTCATTCTTCGCATTTATGAGGAAGGCGAGCGCATCCCGGTCACCATCGAGAATTCCGATCCCGTTCGCGGCACGATCAACATCGTCGTGCAAGCTGCGGGCAAGACCACGCACCTGCTGAACTCGCTCCAGACGGGCGACAGCATTCTCGACGTGGTCGGTCCGCTGGGCAAGCCTTCGGAAATCGCCAACTATGGCACCGTCGTGATCATCGGCGGCGGAGTCGGCACTGCCATGGCCTATCCCACGGCCCTAGCCCTCAAGCGCGCCGGCAATCGCGTGCTCTCGATCGTCGGGGCGCGCAACAAGGAGCTCGTCATCCTCGAGTCCGAAATGCGTGCCGTCAGCGATGCCCTCATGATCACGACCGATGACGGCACCTACGCCGACAAAGGTTTCGTCACCGACAAGCTTCGCCAACTCATTCAGAACGGCACGCGCATCGATCTCGTCGTTGCCGTGGGGCCGATCGTCATGATGAAGGCCGTCGCCGAACTCACGCGCAAAGAAAGCATTCACACGGTGGTAAGCCTGAATCCGATCATGATCGACGGAACCGGCATGTGCGGCGGATGCCGCGTGCTCATCGACGGCAAAAGCCAATTCGCCTGCGTCGACGGACCGGAATTCGATGCCCACCAGGTGAACTTCGAAGTGCTCGTCCAGCGCAATGCCATGTATCGCGATGCCGAGCAGCAATCGATGGCCGAGTACCAGCAACATGTCGCATCTGGAGACGCCGGGCACGCTTGTGCCGCAGTCGAACCCAACCCCGGAGGACGAGCATGAGCCCGACCGCCAAGAAGTCGCTGAATCCCGTGCCCATCAAAGAACGGATAAAGGTTCCCCGCCAGCTCATGCCCGAGCAGCCCCCGGACGCTCGCGCCCACAATTTCGAGGAAGTTAATCTCGGCTACAGTCCGGAGCTGGCGCAGCGGGAAGCGCAGCGCTGTCTCGAATGCGCCAAGCCGACATGTACCGAAAATTGTCCGGTTGGCGTGAACGTCACAGAATTCGTCGAGTTGATCGTCGCTGGCGACTTCCTCGGCGCCGCCGCGAAAATCCGTGAAGATAACGTTTTGCCCGCGATCACCGGCCGCGTCTGTCCGCAGGAAGATCACTGCGAAGGTAAGTGCCTGCTGTCAAAAAAAGTCAAGCCGCTCGGCATCGGATATCTCGAGCGCTTCGTTGCCGATTACGAACAGCGCATGGGCACCCACATCCTGCCCAAAGTTCCTCCCACGGGCAAGAAAGTCGCCGTCGTCGGCAGCGGACCCTCCGGCCTCACCGTCGCCGGCGATCTCATTCAGAAAGGGCACAAGGTTCGCGTTTTCGAAGCGCTACATGAACTCGGCGGCGTTCTCGTCTACGGCATTCCCGAATTCCGCCTGCCCAAGCAGATCATCCGCGAACAGCTCGATTACATGCGGGAAATGGGCGTCGAGTTCGAAACCGACGTTGTCGTCGGCCGCACCGTCACCATCGATGAGTTGATGGAAGAAGAAGGTTACGATGCCGTCTACATCGGCACCGGCGCCGGCTTGCCGCAATTCATGAACATTCCGGGCGAGCATTTCAACGGCGTCTATTCGGCAAATGAATTCCTCACCCGCATTAATCTGATGAAGGCTTACAAGTTTCCCGTCTATGACGAACCCATGCTTGACCTGCGCGGAAAAAATGTCGCGGTTATCGGTGGCGGAAATACGGCGCTCGACGCTATTCGCTCCGCTCTTCGTCTCGGTGCGGCCAACGCCTATGTGATCTATCGCCGCAGCGACGCCGAAATGCCGGCTCGCGCCGAAGAAGTCCACCACGCCCGCCAGGAGGGAATCGATTTCCAGATGCTCACCGCGCCGGTTGAATTTCTCGCCGACGGCAAGGGCTGGCTCACCTCAGCTCGCTGCGTTCGCATGGAACTCGGCGAGCCCGATGCTTCCGGACGCCGCCGCCCGGTGCCGATCACCGGATCGGAATTTGATCTGCCTTTATCCGTGGCCGTAATCGCCATCGGAACCAGCGCGAATCCCATCGTCCAGAGCACGACGCCCGGTCTTGGCACTAACAAGCGCGGCTACATCCAGGCCGATGAAACCACGCAAAAGACAACGCGCAAAGGTGTCTTTGCCGGAGGCGACATCGTCACCGGCAGTGCCACGGTCATTCTCGCCATGGGCGCAGGCCGTCGCGCCGCGAAATCCATTCACGAATATTTGACTAGCGGAGATTGGTGATTCCGAGGCCCCCGTCGTTCCTTCGCGCATTTTGCGAAAGAGGGCGGGGACGTTGGCTTATACCTGACACACCCTCCCGGACTCTCGGGTGTCCGTGGAAGATCGGCCCTTTAAGGCCGCGTCAAGGCCGGCGAGTTTTTCTGTGGAGAATTTCGCTCCCGAAACCTGCGGTTCGCAAAGCAACGCCAGACTGACAACGTCCGACTAAGAAGACGCTATGCTGATCTCGAAACACGTATCGGTCCTTCTCCAGATCCACGGAATCCGCGCCATCCAATATTTGCGATTGATCGTCTTGCGCCCACGAGCAAATTCTTCTGGTGGAAGAATTCGTGCGGTCGCAGGAAATTCCGGCCCAGTCACTGTGCCACGCATCGTGCATGGCGCAACCGTCACCTTCGGATTATTGCGAATGCGCTTGGTCTTTCCCATGTCGCTACGGGTCATGACGTAGAGTTGGTCACCATCTTCTCCGAACCACACCGGAGTCGCGACGCCGATTCCATTTTTGCGAAATGTCTTCAGCGAAATATATTTTTGCCCACGAATCGACGCGGGGATGACCGCTGCGGGAATCTGACTCGACATGAGCCCTATTTTAGCGGGATGACACGTCCAGGGAACCTCTTCGCTTGTCATCCTGAGCGAAGCGAAGGATCCCGCGCCCGTCCGCACCATCAGCGGCTCTTCAAGGGGGTTTCCACCACGGCCCTGCCGCGATTGTCCTGGCGTTGGTCACTCAATCAGCGCTTCCCCACGTCCGCCGTTTGCCATGTTCTGCCCATTTTTTGGTTGCGTTGCTGGTTGTCCAATTGCCCGCATCCCGTCATCTGTGTTACAAGCCTGAACATGCGGAAATGGATGCGCGAGCGGCTGCAGCGCCGCAAACAGAAACAAACCGGGAAGGCCACCGAGCCTGCTCCTGCGCCTTTGCAACCAGCCTATTTCGAGGCGGAAGAAAATCCCATCGTGCCCGCAGCGGACACGGCCCAGCCTGAGCCGTCTGAGGAAGACCACGCCCAACCAGAAGCGCAGGCGGAAGCGACGCCCGACTCGCCACCATCCCAGCGTTCGCAGCGCCCTTCCCAACCTGCGGCTGATTCATCAGCAAAGCGCGGTCGCAGCCGCCGCCGCGGAGGTCGAGGTCGCGGTGGTCGTGGCCGCGAACAGGCCGTCGCGCAAGCCTTCACCCCAGCCGCGGCCAAAGGCAGTGTCCTCGAACCGCCGCCAGAAACAGCCGAAGAAACGCAACCTGAAATCGAACCCGAGGCCGAAGCTGCGCCCCCGCCGACTCCGGCCCCAGTCGCCCCCACCGTTCCGGCGGTCTCTGCGCGTCCGCCCAAAGGCATTGTGGTACTGGCGATCGGCTTGCCCGGATCCGGCAAGAGCACGTGGTTCAAGCGCCATAACGTCACTCCGCTCTCCAGCGACATGGTCCGCGCGCTGCTATTTGACGATATCCGCGAACAACGCTTCCAGGATCTCGTTTTCTCCAACCTGCGATCCATGCTGAAAGCCCGCCTGATCGCCCGCCGTCCCATGAATTATGTGGACGCGACCAACCTCACTCCACACGAGCGTCAGCACTGGATCAAACTCGCCAAAGATTACA